>JAITTS010000071.1 GCA_031286995.1 Oscillospiraceae bacterium | reverse complement strand
CGGTATTGAAGAAAATCTCAATCAAAAATCTCAGCGTTCGCAGAAAAATGATGAAAGCCGCACGTGATCCTGGCTTCCTTGCGGCGCTGCTCTTTCAAAAGTAAATGCTCTTGCCCTGAACAACCGCCCGAAAACTTGACACTGCATGCAGGTTTCCCTATAATAATCTCGTTTGGGATTTTGCACACTCGCCGGTACCATTGTGCGGGTTATCACCCACGCGGCGAGAGCGCTATCAGGCATATAGATATAAAGGAGGTTGACCCATGGGCACAAAAATGACCATTGACGGCAACACCGCCGTCAGCCATGTCGCCTACGCTTTTTCCGATGTGGCCGCCATCTACCCCATCACCCCTTCGTCCAACATGGCGGAAGTGGTGGATGAATGGGCTGCGCACGGGCGCAAAAATCTGTTCGGTCAGACCGTCCGCGTGGCGGAGATGCAATCCGAGGCGGGCGCGGCGGGCGCTGTGCACGGTTCTCTATCCGCGGGGGCACTCACCAGCACTTTCACCGCATCCCAGGGCCTGCTGCTGATGATCCCCAACATGTACAAGATAGCGGGCGAGCTGCTGCCAAGCGTGTTCCACGTCAGCGCCCGGGCTTTGGCGGCCCACGCGCTCTCCATCTTTGGTGATCATCAGGATGTGATGGCCTGCCGCCAGACTGGTTTTGCCATGCTGGCATCCGCATCCGTGCAGGAGGCCATGGATCTGGCGCTGGTGGCGCACATCGCCACGCTCAAGGCCAGTGTGCCCTTCCTGCACTTTTTTGATGGCTTCCGCACCTCCCACGAGGTACAGAAGATAGACAGCATCGACTACGAGGAGATTGCCGCCATCGCGCCCTTTGACAAGGTATCCGCCTTCCGCGCCCGCGCCCTCAACCCCGAGCATCCGCACCAGGCGGGCACGGCGCAGAACCCGGATATCTACTTCCAAAACCGCGAGGCCGCCAACAGGTTCTACCTGAACACCCCGGCCATTGTGGAAGGCGTGATGGCTGAGGTAAAGAAGCTGACGGGCCGCGGCTACAAGCTGTTTGACTATGTGGGCGCGCCGGATGCCACCTACGTCACCATCGCCATGGGCTCGGGCTGCGAGGTGATTGAGGAGACCATCAACAAGCTGGCCGCGGCCGGTGAAAAGGTAGGCCTCATCAAGGTGCGGCTGTACCGTCCCTTCTCGGCCACCCACTTCCTGGATGCCATACCTCACGCCTGCAAGCGCATTGCCGTGCTGGATCGCACAAAGGAATCCGGATCCCTGGGCGAGCCGCTGTACCTGGATGTGTGCGCCGCGCTGGCCGAGGCGGGCCGCCAGGATATTGAGGTGGTCGGCGGTCGCTACGGCCTGGGCAGCAAAGAGTTTACGCCCACCACGGTCAAGGCCGTGTACGACAGCCTGAAAGCCATCACCCCCAAGAATCACTTTACCGTGGGCATTGTGGATGATGTGACGGGCACATCCTTGCCCATCGGCCCCCAGTACAACGCGGCCCCGGCGGGCACCATATCCTGCAAATTCTACGGTCTGGGTGCTGATGGCACAGTGGGCGCCAACAAAAACTCCATCAAGATCATCGGCGATCACACCGATCTGTACGCCCAGGGTTACTTCGCCTACGATTCCAAGAAATCCGGCGGGTTTACGGTCAGTCACCTGCGCTTTGGCAAAAACCCCATCCAATCCCCGTACCTGATCGACCTGGCGGATTTTGTGGCTTGCCACAACCCATCCTACGTCACCCGCTACGACGTGCTTTCCAGCCTGAGAGAGGGTGGCGTGTTCTTGCTCAACAGCCCCTGGAGCGCGCAGGAGATGGAACAGCAGTTGCCCGCATCCATGAAGCGCGCGCTGGCCCGCAAGAAGGTGCGCTTCTACAATATCGACGCCATCAAGCTGGCCGGGCAGGTGGGCATGGGGGGACGCATCAACACCATCATGCAGGCCGCCTTCTTCAAGCTGGCGGATGTGATACCCTACGCGGATGCCGACAGGTATATGAAGGAAGCGGTCAAAAAGACCTATGGCCGCAAGGGCGACGCGGTGGTCAACATGAACTATGCGGCCATTGACAGCGCCATCACCGGCCTGGTAGAGATACCGGTGCCCGCCGCCTGGGCCGACGCCACTACGGGGGCCGAGCCCGTGCAGGTGCCCGCCACCGAATACTTCCGCGAGATCGTGCAGCCCATCCTGGCGCAGGAGGGCGACAAGTTGCCCGTATCCGCCTTTGATCCGGCGGGCTTCGTGCCCGTGGGCACATCCCAGTTTGAAAAGCGGGGCATCGCCGTCAATGTGCCGGAGTGGATACCCGAAAACTGCATTCAGTGCAACCAGTGCTCCCTGGTGTGCCCCCACGCGGTCATCCGTCCCTACTTGTTGGATGAGGGCGCGGATAAGCCCGCCGGGTTTGTCACCAAGACTGCCACAGGCAAAGAGTTTACGGGCAAGCAGTACCGCATGCAGGTTTCCCCGCTGGATTGCACCGGCTGCGGCAACTGCGCCCAGGTCTGCCCGGCCAAGACCAAGGCGCTGGAGATGAAACCCCTGGCCACGCAGCTGGTGCAGGAGGAAAACTGGGCCTTCGCCCAGAAACTGCCCGAGCTATCCATCCCTGTGGATACCCGCACCGTCAAGGGCAGCCAGTTCCTCAAGCCGCTTTTCGAATTCTCCGGCGCGTGCGCGGGCTGCGGTGAGACCCCCTATGTCAAGCTGGTCACCCAGCTTTTCGGCGAGCGCATGCTCATCGCCAACGCCACGGGCTGTTCCTCCATCTACGGCGGCAGTGCCCCCACTTGCCCCTACACCACCAACAGCAAAGGGCAAGGGCCTGCCTGGGCCAACTCTCTGTTCGAAGACAATGCGGAGTTTGGCTTCGGCATGAACCTGGCCACCGGCCAGCGCCGCGCCAAGCTGGCCGAGCTGGTGGCGCAGCTGGCCGAGGGCTGCAAGGATTACCCAGAGGCCAAGGCCGTGTGCGAGGCCTGGCTGGCCGGCAAGGACGACGCCCAGGCATCCAAGTCCGCGGCGCCCGCCCTGGCCAAACTGGTCAACGACTGTAAGGATTGCGGCTGCGAGGCCGACCCGCTGACCAAGCAGATCGCCCAGATGCAGGATCTGTTTGTCAAGCAATCCATTTGGATCTTTGGCGGCGACGGTTGGGCCTACGACATTGGATACGGCGGATTGGATCACGTGTTGGCCCAGGGGCAAGATGTGAACATTTTGGTGCTGGATACCGAGGTGTACTCTAACACCGGCGGCCAGGCATCCAAGTCCACCCCCACGGGCTCTGTGGCCAAGTTTGCCGCCAGCGGCAAAAAGACCCGCAAGAAGGATTTGGGCCTGATGGCCATGTCCTACGGCTACGTGTATGTGGCCACCGTGGCCATGGGCGCGAACCCGGCCCAGCTGCTCAAGGCCATCAACGAGGCCGAGGCGTATCCCGGCCCGTCCCTGGTCATCGCTTATGCCCCCTGCATCAACCACGGCATCAACATGGGGTTGGCGCAGGAGGAGATCAAGAAGGCTGTGGCCGCCGGTTACTGGCCGCTGTATCGTTACAACCCCGCCCTGGCCGAGCAGGGGCAGAACCCCCTGACCGTGGACAGTAAGGAGCCCACGGCGGATTATCAAGAGTTCCTCAAGGGTGAAATCCGCTACACCACGTTGCTCAAGATGTTCCCGGATCAGGCGCAGAAGCTCTTCCAAGAGAGCGAGAACGAGGCCAAGGCGCGGCGATCCATGTACAAGAAACTGGCGGCGGAATAAGGGCGCAGCCCTTATTCCGCGCCACCCAAGGCCGCCCCACCCCGGGGCGGCCTTGGGTTATCGGGCGGCCTACCCGCATTCGTCATCGCGCGGGCGTACATACTGACCGTATCCCCTCTACCATCTGAAAGAAGGTGCTACCATGGGTCACATCATTGGCGAGCACATTGTGCTGCGGGAATACCGGCAGGAGGATCTGCCCGCTATCCGCGCCTGGGCCAATGACGCGGAGGCGACGCACTACCTCTCGCACATCTTTCTGCCGCCCCAAACCTTGCCCATGACCGAGGATTTTTTGCAACGCATGCTCAACAGCCCTTTCAATGAGTACCATTTCATTATCGCCGATAAGGAGACCCTGGATTACATCGGCCAGGTAGATCTGTTGAACACCAATGCGCTCAATCGCACCGCCGAGCTGGGTGTGGTGATCGGCGCGGCGCAAAAACGGGGCTGCGGCGTGGGCACAGAGGCCATCACCCTGTTGCTGCGCTACGCTTTTTTGCAGGCGAACTTAAACCGCATCGATATCTGGGTCAACGCGGAAAATGCGCGCGCCATCCGCTGTTATGAAAAGTGCGGCTTTGTGCACGAAGGCGCGCGCCGCCAGGCCCACTTTGCGGATGGCGGCTACCACGACCTGCTGCTGATGGGCGCGCTGCGGCAGGAATGGCTGACGGCGCGTAATTTGTAGCGCGGCGAACAGCCCGCGCCCGTTGCGCATAGGATGCGGCGCAGGGCGTTGACTTCTCGCCGGGCCTTCCTGTAGAATAATGCCATGCACGTTATCTGCGACGATCAGCGTTCGGAGGACTCCTATGGAGGTAAAGGTTGCTAAATTCGGCGGCAGTTCCTTGGCCGATGCCAGCCAGTTTGTGAAGGTGCGCGACATCCTGCTGGCCGATCCGCAGCGCCGCTACGCCATCCCGTCCGCCCCGGGCAAGCGCCACGCGCGGGATAAAAAGATCACGGATATGCTCTACGCCTGCCACAAGGCCGCCAGGGCGGGGGAGCCCTCGGATGATTTGTTTGACGAGGTGGCGGCGCGATACATCCGTATCGCTCAGGATTTGAGGCTGACCCTGGATCTGCAGGGCGAGCTGGATACCATCCGCCGCAACCTGGCCGCCTACGAAGCGCCGGATTACGCCGCCAGCCGCGGCGAGTACCTCAGCGGCATTCTGCTCAGTGCCTACCTGGGGTGGGGCTTTGTAGATCCCGCGCAGGGCATCTTTTTTGACAGCCGCGGCTGGCTGGATGCGGAGCGCACACAGCAAGCCCTTTCCGCCCTGCTGCGTGGCCACGGGCACGCGGTGATCCCCGGCTTTTACGGGGCCACGCCGGATGGGGCCGTACACACCTTTTCCCGCGGGGGCAGCGATATCACCGGGGCCATTGTGGCCCGCGCGGCGCAGGCCGCGCTATACGAAAACTGGACGGATGTATCCGGTTGCTTGATGGCCGACCCGCGCATTGTGGATAACCCGCTGGTGATCAATCAGATCAGCTATCGCGAACTGCGGGAGCTATCGTACATGGGCGCCACGGTGTTGCACGAGGATGCGCTTTTCCCCGTGCGCAAGGCGGGCATCCCCACCAACATACGCAACACCAACGCGCCGCAAGTGCCCGGCACGCTCATCTCTTACCACCCGGATCCCTGCGCCGACGACAGGGTGATCACAGGCATCGCCGGACGCAAGGATTTTTGCGTCATCGCCATTGAGAAGACCATGATGAACGCGGAACTGGGGTTTGGCCGCCGCGTCTTGCAGGCCCTGGAGGAATTGGGCATATCCTTTGAGCACCTGCCCACGGGCATCGACACCATGTGCGTGGTGTGCAACCAGCAGGCACTCGCGGGCAAGCGCGCCCGCCTGGTGCGCCGCATCTACGAGTTGACCGAGCCGGACACCGTGGAGATTCACTCCGAGATGGCGCTGATCGCTACCGTGGGCCGGGGTATGGTGCGCAGCCCCGGCACATCCGCGCGGCTGTTCAGCGCCCTGAGCGAGGCACAGGTGAACGTGCGCATGATAGACCAGGGATCCAGCGAGCTGAACATCATCGTGGGCGTGGATAACGCGGATTTTGAGCGGGCGGTGCGGGCCATTTACGCGGCCTTTGTCACCCCCTGATGTACAAAAGGATGGATGCACCGTGTTTTTGCAGGGCGTGCAGGTGGTTTGCAGCGTGTTCTTAATCGTGGGCCTGGGGATGCTGTTGGCGCACTTAAAGTGGCTGGATAAGGCGGCGATGGATCTGCTTTCGCGCCTGGTGGTGCAGGTAGGCCTGCCCTGCATGACGGTTGCTCAGCTTTTCTCGCAGTATGATCAGCGGGCGCTGCTCGGCGCGCTGCCCTACCTGGGCATGGCCTTTTTATCCGTGGGGCTGATGTACGCCCTGGCCTTCGCCGCACAGGCGCTTTTGCGCGTACCCACGCCCAAGCGAGGCGTGTTTCGCTGCCTGTTCGCCTTTGGCAACACCATCTTCATCGGCTTGCCCATCACCACCGCCCTGTTTGGTGAGGCGGCGCTGCCCCCCACGCTGATGTACTACCTGGCCAATACAACCCTGTTTTGGACGTTGGGGGTCAGCGGCGTGCAGGTGGATGGCGGCGCACCGCGGGCGGGCTTTCGCCTGGCCGCGCTGCGGCGCGTGCTCACCATGCCGCTCATCACCTTTACCGCTTGTACCGCGCTGATTTTGGCCGGATTCTCTCTGCCCAAGCTGTTGCTGGATACCGCCCGCTATGTAGGCAACATGGTGACGCCCCTCTCGCTGTTTTTCATCGGCGCTATCCTGCACCGCATGCTGCGGGAGGGACTGGTGTGGCAGCGGGGCTACGCCGGGTTACTGGCGGCCCGCTTTTTGCTTTCCCCGCTGTTGATGATGACCATCGGCGCGGCCTTGGGCGGCCTGCCCACTCTGTGGCGCAGCGCCTTTCTGCTGCAGGCCGGCATGCCAGCGCAAAGCTCTACCGCTATTGTGGCGCACAACTACGGCGGGGATGAAGAGTATGCCACAGGCGGCATTACGCTGACCACGCTGCTTTCAGCGTGCGTCATCCCGCTGTTTGCGGCCCTGGCCGCCTCTTTGGGCTGATGGAGATGAGAAGCATGGGCGTACAAGTGACTTGGTACATGTACTTGATCGTCTGTCCCCTGTGCTTTTTGGCCGGTTTTGTGGATGCCGTGGCCGGCGGCGGCGGCCTGATCTCCATACCCGCCTACGTGTTCACCGGCCTGCCGCCGCACCTGGCCATGGGCACCAACAAGCTATCCGCCGCTGTGGGCACTACCGCCGCCGCGCTACGCTATCTGGCCGGGCGCAGGGTGGCGCTGCCAGCGGGGCTGGCTGCGGTTGCCTTGGCGCTGCCCGGTTCCTGGCTGGGCACGATGCTGCTCAACCGCATGGGCGACACCCAGGTACTGCGCATGTTGGTGCTGGTCATCCCCGTGGCCGCAGGGGCCATGCTCTTTCGCCGGGGCGCACTGACCCCCGCGTGCCGTCTGCCTGTAGGTGCGGTGCTGCCGTTGTGCGCGCTGATCGGTTTGGTGATAGGTTTTTATGATGGCCTGGTGGGGCCCGGCACCGGCACTTTCCTCATCCTGGCCTTTACGCTGGTGGTGGGCATGGATGCAGTGCAGGCCAGCGGCAGCGCCAAAATCGTCAACCTGGCCAGCAATCTGGCAGCCCTGGTGACACAGCTGGCGGCGGGCAATGTGCTCTTTTTGCTGGGCTTGCCCGCGGCAGCCT
>JAITTS010000069.1 GCA_031286995.1 Oscillospiraceae bacterium | reverse complement strand
CGCTCCGTAACCGGTTACCCCATGTTTATGCTGCCTTTCCGCCGCCCCACAGCTTGGGCACCTAATTCCTTTTTCCATATGCACTATTATATCATCTAACTCACCCCTTGTCCACTGCCCAAGCGCGCGGGCAGTTGCACCGATTGTGCAGAAGTGCTATACTAAGCTGCTATAGATACACGCGCCATGCTACCGTGGCGAGGGAGGGAACGCAATGAGCTGGCTGCACGCAATCTTTGGCGACGCGAACGGGGCGGAGATCAAGCGCCTCAACAAGATCGCCGATAAGATCGACGCATATGAAGAAACCTGCCGCCGTATGACCGATGAGGCGCTGCGGGGGCAGACCCAAATTTTTAGGGATAGGCTTGCCGCAGGGGAAACCCTGGATGATCTGTTGCCTGAGGCTTTCTCTGTGGTGCGCGAGGCTACGGATCGCATCTACGGCAAGCGCCACTTCCGGGTGCAGATGATCGGCGGCATCGTGCTGCACCAGGGCCGCATAGCAGAGATGAAGACGGGCGAGGGCAAAACCCTCACCGCCGCGCTATCCGCTTATCTCAACGCGCTGGCCGGCCAAGGCGTGCACATTGTGACGGTGAACGACTACCTGGCCCGTTTTCAGGGCGAAGAGATGGGGCGCATCCACCGCTTTCTGGGGCTTACGGTGGGCATCATTCTGCACGATTTGACCAACGAGCAGCGCCGGGCCGCCTACGCCTGCGACATTACCTACGGCACAAACAACGAGCTGGGTTTCGACTACCTGCGCGACAACATGGTCATCTACTACAAGGATATGGTGCAGCGGGGCCACACCTTCGCCATTGTGGATGAGGTGGATTCCATCCTCATCGACGAGGCCCGCACCCCCCTCATCATATCCGGCCAGGGCGAAAAATCCACCGAAATGTACACCCGGGCCGACCAGTTTGTGCAGCGCCTGCGCGAGGGCGAGGAGAGGGACTACGTAAGGGACGAAAAGCAAAAAACCTGCAACCTGACCGAGCAGGGCACGCGCCAGGCCGAAAAATTCTTTGGCGTGGAAAATCTGGCGGATATGGAAAACACCGAGATCATGCATCACATCAACGCCGCCCTGCGCGCCCACAGCCTGATGCGGCGGGATGTAGACTACGTGGTACAGAACGACCAGGTGATCATCGTGGATGAGTTCACCGGCCGCCTGATGGTAGGCCGCCGCTACAGCGACGGGCTGCACCAAGCCATAGAGGCCAAAGAGCACGTGAAGGTAGAGCGAGAGAGCAAGACCCTGGCCACCATCACCTTTCAAAACTACTTTCGCATGTACAAAAAGCTCTCGGGTATGACGGGCACCGCCAAAACGGAAGAAGAAGAGTTTAAGGGCATCTATGCGCTGGATGTGGTGCAGATACCCACCAACATGCCCATGATCCGCGAGGATATGAATGACCTGGTCTACCAAAACGAGCGCGCCAAGTTCACCGCCGCGGTGGATCAAATTGTTGCGCGCCACCAGACCGGCCAGCCCGTGCTGGTGGGTACGGTCTCTGTGGAAATATCCGAGCAGGTCAGCCACATGCTGAGCCAGCGCGGCATCCCCCACGAGGTACTCAACGCCAAACACCACGAAAAAGAGGCTGAAATCGTCGCCCAGGCCGGCCACTACGGGGCGGTCACCATCGCCACCAACATGGCCGGGCGCGGCACGGATATTCTGCTGGGCGGCAACCCCGAATTTCTGGCCCGCCGCGCCCTGCGCCAGCAGGGCTATGAAGAGGCGCTCATTGAGGATGCCATGGGCCACAGCGAGCAGGTATCCCCAGAGACCCTGGCCCTGCGCGGGCTGTACCAGCAGCAGTATCAACGCTTTAAGCGTGAAACCGACGACCAGCACGACAGGGTGGTGGCGGTAGGTGGCCTGCACATCATAGGCACGGAGCGCCACGAAGCACGCCGCATCGACAACCAGCTGCGGGGGCGATCCGGCCGGCAGGGCGACCCGGGCTCCTCTCAGTTCATCATTTCGCTGCAGGATGATCTGCTGCGCCTGTTCGGCTCCGAGCGCATCGCGGGCATCATCGGCAGACTGGGCCTGCGCGACGACGAACCCATAGAGGCCAACCTGCTCACCAAGCAGATAGAGGGCGCGCAAAAGCGCATTGAAGGCCGCAACTATGACATCCGCAAAAACGTGCTGCAGTACGACGATGTGATGAACCAACAGCGCGAGGTCATCTACGGCCAGCGCCGCCAGGTGCTGGAGGGCGCGGATATGCGCGCCCAGATCGTGGAGATGATGCAGAAGGTCATCGCCGATGCCGCCGCCCTGCACACCGGGCGTGAGGATGAGCAGGAGGCATGGGATCTGCCCGGCCTGGCCGAATATCTAGAGCGCCTCTGCCTGCCCCGCGGCACGGTGCTGGGCCTGAAGGAGAAGGTGGAACAGGAGGCGTGGGATCGCGAAACCCTCACCCAGGCCCTGCAGGATGCGGCATTGGCCTTTTACGCCCAGCGCGAAGCCCTGTTTACCGAGCACGGCATGGATATCCGTGAGGTGGAGCGCGTGATGCTGCTAAACGCTGTGGATGCGCACTGGATGGATCACATAGACGCCATGGATCATCTGCGCGACGGCATCAGCTTGCGGGCCTACGGGCAAAAGAACCCAGTTGTCGAGTTTAAGTTTGAAAGCTACGACATGTTCGAGGACATGGTGCGCCTCATCCGCGAGGATACCCTGCGCTACCTGTGCTTTGTGCGGGTAGAACGCCCACCCGAGCGAAAGCGCGTGGCCGTGGAGACCGAGGCCAAGCTGGCCGGTGAGGAACCGGCCAAGCCCCGCCGGGCGGATCGCAAGGTGGGCCGCAACGACCCCTGCCCCTGCGGCAGCGGCAAAAAGTATAAGTTTTGCCACGGGCGGGAGGCCTAGGGCCGCAGCGCCCCGGCCGTTGCCGCAATAATCAGAAAAATAGGGAGTGATCAGGATGATCGAACTGGATCAGTACAAGCAAGACCTTCAGCAGATTCGGGAAAACATCGTACAGGCAGGTGAATCCCTTTAACTTGGCCCACATGCGGGATGAGTTAGCGGAATTGCAGCAAGAGATGAACGACCCGGCCTTCTGGGGCGACTTGGAGAAATCCACCAAGGTGAACCGCCGCACCAAACAGCTTGGGGATAAGCTGGCTCACTTCGCCGGTCTCGAGGCCAAGGCCGAGGATGCCGAGACCTTGATTGAAATGGCCCTGGAGGGCGACGACCAAGAGTTGGCCGACGAGGCCGGCGCAGAGCTCACCGCGCTGCGCCAGGCTGTGGATACCCTGCAATTGGAGACCCTGCTGCGCGGCGCATACGACCACAACGACGCCATTCTCTCCCTGCACGCGGGCGCGGGCGGCACCGAGGCGCAGGATTGGGTGCAGATGCTCTACCGCATGTACACCCGCTTCTGCGAGCGCAAGGGCTTTGCCGTAAAGGTGCTCGACCTGCTGGATGGCGATGAGGCGGGCATTAAATCTGTCACCATGGAAGTGGCGGGCGAGAACGTCTACGGGTTTTTGCGGCCCGAAAAGGGGGTGCATCGTCTGGTGCGCATATCCCCCTTTGATGCCAATGCCCGCCGCCACACATCCTTCGCCTCGCTGGATGTCTCCCCCGTCTTGCAGGATGCGGCCTTTGAGTTGAATATGGAAGAGGTGCGCATTGATACCTATCGCGCATCCGGCGCGGGCGGGCAACACGTCAACCGCACAGATTCCGCCGTGCGCATGACCCACGTCCCCACGGGCATTGTGGTGCAGTGCCAAAACGAACGCTCTCAGGTGCAGAACCGCGAGGTGTGCATCATGATGCTCAAATCCAGGCTGCTGGAGCTACACGAGCGGGAGAAGGAAGAGAAGATGAGCGACATCAAGGGTGAGATGAAGAAAATAGAGTGGGGTAGCCAAATCCGATCCTACGTGTTTCAGCCCTACACCATGGTGAAGGATCACCGCACGGGGCATGAGGTGGGCGATATCGCCGGTGTGATGGATGGAGGGCTGGATGGCTTTGTCACCGCCTATTTGCGCATGCAATAAAGGGCGCGGCGCGCTGCCCGGCCGGGTCTTGTCGTGGCTGTTTTTGTTGTGCGCGCTGCTCGCTTGCCTGGCCTGGTACACCGCCAGGCCCGGCTTCTTTTTAGCGCGCTGGCGCGCGCATGGAGGGGCCATATTGCGCGCGGCCGGCCTGGCGGAGGCGGATGCCCCGCAGGTGGCCCAGGCCCTGGCCGCCGCCCTGCACGGGGATGCGGGGGCGCTGGTACAGGTCACCCAGACTGCCCCGCCCCGCCCCGCCTTTAATGAAAAGGAAATTACCCACATGGCGGATGTGGCCGGGCTCTACGCCCTGGCCCGCGCGGTAACCGGCGGCCTGGCGCTGGCGCTGCTGGTGCTGTCGGTGCCGGCCGTTTGCAGCGCGCGGCGCGGCGGCATGGCGAGGCTGGCAAAAGGCGCGCTGTGGGGCGCGCTGGATGTGGCGTTGTTGCTGCTGGCCCTGGGCGTTTGGGCCGCGCTGGATTTTCGCGCGCCATTTTGGCTGTTTCACCGGCTGGCCTTCACCAACGACCTGTGGCTGCTGGATCCGCGCACGGATTTGCTGATCCGCCTGATGCCCCAATCTTTCTTTGAGGAAACCCTGCTGCGCGTGGCGGCCCTGTGGCTTTTCTGCCTCGCGCTGTGGTGCGGCGCGGCCGCGGCGCTCATTGCGAAGGGAAAGCGAGGGAATGGCCGTGCAACACTATGATGGGCTGGCGCGCGCCGCCGCCGCCTGCTTAGCGGAGAAAGGCCACGCCACCATCCTGGCCATTGAGTCATCCTGCGACGAGACCGCCGTTGCCGTGGTGCGGGATGGACGGCAGGCGCTATCCAGCGTGCTGCACACCCAAGTTGCCCTGCACGCGCCCTACGGCGGCGTGGTGCCAGAGATCGCATCCCGCAAGCACGTGGAGAGCATTGACCCGCTGGTGGCGCAGGCCCTGGCCGATGCCGGTCTGAGCCTGGGCCAAGTGGATGCCGTGGCCGTCACCCAAGGGCCGGGCCTGGTGGGCGCGCTGCTGGTGGGCGTAAGCTACGCCAAGGCGCTGGCCTTTCAGCTGGGGCTGCCCTTGGTGCCGGTGCACCATATTGAGGGGCACGTCAGCGCCAACTACATCGCCCACCCGGATTTGGCGCCCCCATTCCTATGCCTGGTGGCATCCGGTGGGCACTCGCACCTGCTCTTGGTGCGGGACTACGGCGCCTACCAGCTGCTGGGCCAAACCCAGGATGACGCGGCGGGCGAGGCCTTTGACAAGAGCGCCCGTGCCCTGGGCCTGGGCTACCCCGGCGGCCCCTTGCTTGATGCCCTGGCCGAACAGGGCGATCCCCGCGCCCTGCCCCTGCCCCGCCCCAACCCCGCGGGCAAGTACGATTACAGCTTCAGCGGCCTCAAGACCGCGCTGGTCAACAGCGTGCACCGCTTACAGCAGAGTGGCCGGCCCGTGCCCGCGGCGGATATCGCGGCATCCTTTCGCCAGGCGGTGGTAGATACCCTGGTGGATCGGGCCCTGCGCGCGGCCCAGGATACGCGCACACACACCCTGGCCTTGGCCGGGGGCGTGGCGGCCAACAGCCTGCTGCGGCGGCAAATGACAGAACAGGCGGAGGCCTGCGGCATTCGCTGCCTGCTGCCCCCGCCTGCGCTGTGCACGGATAACGCCGCCATGATCGGCAGCGCGGCCTTCTACCGCCTGATGGCCGGGCAGACGGCGGATCTGTCTCTCAATGCCGATCCTTCCCTGCCGCTGCCGGGCCTGGGATGACCCGCGCCTTGTTTGCTTATTTTATTTAATAGACCCCTCCACCATGCCCTTGATGATGTACTTCTGCGCGAACAGGTACAGCACAATAATGGGCAGCATGGCCATGAGCGTGGCGGTCAGTATCAAATCCCACTGTTTCACATAGCTGCCCACAAAGCTCTGCACCGCCAGGGGCAGGGTACGCACAGCGCCCGCCATGTTGCCCGAACCAAGGATCATCAGGGGCAAAAGGTAGTCGTTCCACACCCAAATGCCGTTGAGGATGAGCACCGTGACGATGACCGGCTGCAGGATGGGGAACACGATGCGGAAGAACGTGGCCGGACGGCTGCACCCATCAATGGTGGATGCTTCCTCCAGCTCCAGCGGCACGCCCTTGATGAACCCGTGAAAGATAAACACAGACATAGACGAACCAAACCCCAGGTAAGCAAAAATCATGCCCAGGTATTGACGCAACAGGCGTATGCCCGTGACCACCTCGATCTGGCGGAACCAGGTTACGAGCGGAAACATGACCACTTGGAAGGGGATGACCATGGCGGCCACGAACATCATGAAGATTACATTTGACCACCAGGCACGGTTTCGCACCAACACCCAGGCGGCCATGGCCGAAAACACCACGATCACCGCCAGCGAACACACGGTGATGATGGCCGAGGAGAAGAATGAGGGCCAGTAATTGATGTTGCTGTTTTGCAGAATGAGGCCGATGTTGGTGAATAGCTGCCCCCAGGCTTTGGGCCAGCTCACCGGGTTGTCGATGATATCCACCGAAACCTTGGCGGCGTTGAGCACCACCAGGAAGAAGGGCACCATGAACAGCGCGAAAATCAGAATGGCCAGGGCCTCCATCAGCGCGGGGCGGACGCGATGCCAGCTACGTTGCATTACATCTCCACCTCCTTGCGCTTGTTGACCCACACCTGAATGAGGGAAACCACCACCAGCACCACAAAGAACAGCACCGCCTTGGCCTGGCCCTGGGCCAGCTTGCTGCGGGCAAAGGCTGTGTTGTAGATGTTGAGCGCCAGAAACTCTGAAGAGTTGATGGCTTTCATCATGAATATTGTCGCCGGGCCGCCGTTGGTCAGCGACACATTGACATCAAACTGCTTGAAAGAGTTGACCAGCGTCAAGAACAGGCAGATGGTGAAGGCGCTGGCCATCATCGGCATCAAAATGCGCACGAGGCGGGTGGGGTAATTGGCCCCATCCGTTTCCGCCGCTTCCATCAGGGATGCGGGGATGGCCTGTATACCCGCCACATAGATCATCATGATATAACCCGCGTACTGCCAGGTGTTGACCAGGGAGATGCCCAACACCACAAGGTTCGCCTTGGCGATCAGCGAGGTCTGCAAAAAGCCCAGCCCCAGCGACCGCCCCATGGCGGGCAGCACATTGTTGAAAATGAACTGCCAAATGTAGCCCAGCACGATGCCGCCTATCAGGTTGGGCACAAAGAAGGCCGCCCGGTACACGTTGCGCCCCCGCACCCGGCTTGTGACCAGCAGCGCCAAACCAAAGGCCACGGCGTTCACCAGCGCCACATTGATGGCGGTAAAGGCCGTGGTAGCCAGGAAGGAATACAAAAATTCCGGCGCCTGAAAAATGGTGGTGTAGTTCTGCAGGCCGGTGAAGATGACGTTGGGGTTGACGCCATCCCAATTGGTCATGGATAGGTAGATGCCTACAAAAAATGGAACAACGATGACCATCAGGAACGCGAATACCGCAGGGAACAGGAAGAGTACGTTGACCCAACGGTTCTTGGTGCGCACGGGCTCCGCCCCCTTTTTGTGATAAATAGGGAGAAAGCGGGCCGCGCCCGCTTTCTCCCTGTGCCCATTATAGTTTACAGTGTGGGGATGGTGGCGATGGCATCCGTGAACAGCGCCGTAAACCCGGCTATATCCACCGTGCCGTTGGCCAGCAGTTCATAGATGGGGCCCAGCGTGTTCATGCCAAAGCCGTCGGGCAGTTTGTACTGCTGCCAACTGTAGATGTCGCCCGAAGCGGCGTGCTCCATCACGGCCTTGCTGAGGGGTCCGGTGGGCTGCTGCTTGACGGCCTTGAAGGCAGGCACCATGCCGGCGCCCTCCACGATGTACTTGTGGCCCTCTTCCGTGGTGGCCATGGCGGTCAGGAAGGCCTTGGCCTCATCAATGTTCGCGCCCTGACTGTTCACCACATACCAGGAAGGCGGGGAGACGAAGATGCTCTGCGTATCCTCGGGCAGGAAGGCGTGGGGCGCGTAACCGATATTAAAGGATACGTTCTCGGCCGCCAGGTTCGGATCCGTCCAGTTGCCCTGATGGAAGAACACGGTCTTGCCCGTGGCAAAGGCGTGTACCTGGCTGTCGTAGTTGCCGGTCAGCAGCACCGCCTGATCCGAGTAGTCGAACAGCAACTTCACATACTCCGCGTAGGCCTGGAAGCGTGCCGCATCCAGTTGGCCCGCCAGCACCTGATCAATGACGGAGGTGTCGCCGTAGGGCAGGTAGCCCGTCAGGTACACGTTAAAGTTGTGCAGGCCCGTCACCCAAGTCATGCCGTTGGTGACGCTGGCCGCCAAGGATACCACCGCGTCAATGCCCAGTTCGGCCTTCTGGCTATCCAGTTTGGCAAAGGCATCCTTAATGGCGTTGATGTTGGTGAGGCTGGCCGGGTCAATGCCCGCCTTGGCCAGCAGATCCGCGTTGTAGGCCAGACCGTAGCCCTCAATGGCCACGGGGAAGCCCACCACCTTGCCATCCACTTGGTAGGCCACATCGGTGTCAGATGCCCAGGGCTGATCCGACAGGTCGGTGATATAGTCCTTCCACAGCTCGTAGCCGCTGGGGCCTTCGATGACGAAGATATCCGGCATCGCGCCGGATTGCAGGGCGGCCTTAAGCGTTCCGCCGTAATCCGCCCCCCCTCCCACGGTGTCAATGGTCACCTTTTTGCCGGTTTGCGCCTCGTAGGCGGTCGCGTACTCCTTGAGTGCCCCGTCAATTTCCACCTTGTTGCTGGAGAGCACGATACCCTCCGCCAAGGCCGCCGTAGAGGTGAGTACCAGGGCCAGCGCCAAAAGGATGCAGAACAGTTTGCGCAAAGAAAAAACCCCTTTCATCATAGAAGTAGATGGTGTTGCGATGTTCTTTATTATACAGAGACGGATGCGGCCTGTCAAGGAAAATAGTTCAACCCTGCTATATTTTGGGGCCGTGTTCTGCATGATAAGCGGGCAATGGTGCGCAAACGTTCGCGCATCCGCCGGCTTACTGCACCAGCGCCCGCGCCGCCTCGCGCAGGGCCTCGTTTTGGGCCTTGGCGGTGGCCGCATCCTCGCCGCAGTTGGCAATGTAGAGCTTCATTTTAGGCTCTGTGCCGGATGGCCGCACGCACACCCAAGCGCCCCCGGCCAACTCGTAATACACCCCGTCTGCGGCGGGGTAACCCATGGGCGTCTGCGCGCCCGTGGCGACATCCGTGCGCAGGCCGCTCAGGTAGTCGCGCACGGCCAGTACAGGCAGGTCGCCCAGTTGCCTGGGCGGCTGCCCGCGCAGACGGGCGCTGATCTGCCGCATGCGTGCCAGGCCATCCACCCCCGGCAGGGTGACGGAGACGCCGCTCTCCACATAGTGGCCGTAGGTCGCGTATATCTCTTGCAGCACGTCGTAGAGGGTCTTGCCATGGCTCTTGGCCCAGGCCGCGGCCTCCGCGATCAGCAGGGAGGCGTTCACCCCGTCCTTATCCCGCACAAAAGTGGATGAGAGATAGCCGTAGCTCTCCTCAAACCCAAAGAGGAAGGTATGGCTGCCCGTATCCTCAAAGCTCTGTATCTTTTCGGCGATAAACTTAAACCCCGTCAGCACGTCGAACACGGCCACGTCAAAATCTGCGGCGATGGCGCGCGCCAGCTCCGTCGTGACCATGGATTTGATCACCGCGCCGTTTGCCGGCAGCGTGCCCAGGGCCTTGCGGCTGGTCAGCATGTAGTAGAGCAACAGACAGCCTATCTGGTTGCCGGTCAGCAGACGGTAGACCCCTTGGCCATCCTTCACCGCCACACCCACCCGGTCACAGTCTGGATCCGTGCCAAACACGCAATCCGCCCCTTCCCGATCCGCCAGGGCCATGGCCAGGGTGAACGCACCCGGATCCTCGGGGTTGGGTACGGCCACGGTGGAGAAATCCGGATCGGGCAGCTCCTGTTCCGGCACCACAATGACGCCCTGTATACCCACCTCGCGCAGGATTCGGCGCACGAGAATGTTCCCCGAGCCGTGCAGGGGTGTGTAGACGATCTTCAGGTTTTTGCCCGCGGTGGCCATCAGTTGCGGCTGCACGCACAGGGTGCGCACCCGGGCGATGTAGGCGTCATCCAAAGCCTGGCCGATCATCTGCAGCAGGCCCCCTGCCTTCGCCTCCGCCTCATCCATGGGCAGCGCATCCGTGTAGGCCGTAGCCTCTATGCGGCTGTAGACAGCCTCTGCCAGCTCCGGCGGCAGCTGAGCGCCATCCTCCCAATAAACCTTGTAGCCGTTGTACTGGGGCGGGTTATGGCTGGCGGTGATCACAATGCCCGCCACGGCCTTCAGCTCGCGCACCGCAAAGCTGAGCGCGGGCACAGGCCGCAGGCTGTCAAACAAGTACACGCGGATGCCCTGGGCGCACAGCACCAGCGCGGCCTGGCGCGCGAACTGCGCAGACATGCGGCGGGAATCGTAGGCGATGACCACCCCCCGTTGCGCTTGCCCGGGCGCGGCATTGATGTAATCGGCCAGGCCGCAGGTGGCCCGCCGTACGGTGTACACGTTCATGCGGTTCGTGCCCGCACCCAGTACGCCGCGCATGCCTGCCGTACCAAAGGAGAGATCGGTGTAGAAGCGATCCTCCTTCTCTTTTTCGTCGCCGGCGATGCGCTGCAGCTCGCGCACCGTATCCGCATCCCCGGCAAAATCGCGCAGCCACGCCTCGTACCGTTGCTGGTAACCCATAAACAGCCCTCCTGTCGCGCTTTTCTCCGCCACAATGCGCCGCACGCAACCCGCGCGAACCGCGTTCGCTCGTGTGGCATGCCGTTCTCTTGCAAGTTATTATACCCGAAGCGGCGGTTTTTGGCTAGGGGCGGCAAGCCGTTGTGCGCCCCCCTTGCCGCGCTATTTCACCAGCAGCCGTTTGCCGGTGATGTGGCTCACTGCCATGCGCAGCACCGCCACCCCCGGCATGTGCTTGGCAAAGTAGGCCGCATCCCCCACGCGGGCCGGGGCGTAGCGCGCGCACAATGCCTCTAGCGCGGCCACGCGATCCGCATCCGCCACCAACGACACATGCCCAAAGACCACCGCGCTCTCGTAGGTGCCCAAAGTGTTTGGCAATATATCCGCCGGGGCCTCCAGCGGGCCGCGCACCACGGTAAAGCAGGCGCGGGGTTCGGCGGCCAGGGCATCCAGCTTGTGCCCTGCCTTCGCGCAGTGAAAGTACAGCGCGCCATCCAGCAACACGTGGTTGAGAGGGATGCCGTAGGGCCAACCCTCATCGCCGGTGACGCTGAGCACGCCGTGGTTCTCGGTCTCCACCACCAGCCAGGCTTCCTGTGTCGATATGGCGCGCTCCGCGCGTCGCAGGGGACGAAACATCGCGTATTCCTCCTTGCCGTCTTTGCTTTGCCCGCGCGTGGCCTTGCCTCGCGTCCCAAACCGGCCCGTTCAGCCGCTGGCAGCCCGCCACAGGCGCACATCGCGGCCCGCGAACTGCAGGATGCGGGTGTTCCGCGTATCCAGCAGACGGGAGGTCAAGCGTTCCGAATAAGCCTCCTGCAATTTTTTGGGCGGCAAATTGGTGCTCAGCAGCGTGTGCCGGTGAGCCGCCATGCGCTCGCCCATCAATTCCAGCAAGTAGACGATGGTCACATTTTCGATCATCGGTTCCGCGCCCAAATCATCTATGGCCAGCAACGGTACGTTCGCCAGCTGCGCGTAAGCCTCGGCACCCTCGCCGTTGTGGTGGTAGCGGCGCATGTGCTCCACCAGTTTGCTGGCAGTGGTGCGTTGCGCCGCGTACCCGCGGGCAAGCGCGCGCTGAATGATGCAGTTCATCAAAAACGTCTTGCCCAGGCCCGAAGGGCCATAGAAGAGCAAATTGCGCGGCTCACAAGCCGGGAAAGCCTCCGCATACGCCAGGCACAGATCCCGCAGGCGGGCCATGGTAGCGCGCTGGCTTAGCGGGCCGCCGGGCAGCGGATCGTCGGGAAAGATATCTAAAGTGAAGGCGTCAAAGTTTTCTTCAGCCAGGGCCGCCATGTCCGCATCGCTGTACAGCAGGGGCAGCAGGCGCTGTCGAAAACAGCCGCACCAGCGGCTGACCGGCTCGCCCACGGAACCGGTATCCCGGCACAGGGGGCAACGGTACACGGGTTCCAGGTAGTCTGGGGGCAGGCCCTGGGCGGCCAGGACGCCCCGCAGCGCATCGCGGATCTCCCCCAGGCGCCGCTCAAACGCCTGCGCGATGGCCGCGGCTCTATCCGGGGCCGCGCAGGCCGCTTGCAGCGTGCGCGCCAACCCCTGCGCGCGCTCGCGCAACAGCGCGGCCACCTGCGGATCGCGCGCGGTCACCTGCTCCGCCCGCCTGGCTTCCTCCTGCCGGTTGGCTGCGCGCTGTTGCTCGTACGCCGCCAGCAACGCCCGGGTGGCTTCCGCCTGCGTCACGGCGCTCCCCCCTCTTTTTCAGCCTCTTTCACATCCTGCCAGATGTCGAAGACCAGGGCATCCAGTTCCTCCGGCGCATAGTCGCGCTGAGGGTAGCGGTGCTGGGCCACCTCGCGCACCGGGCGAAGGGCAGCGCCCGCAGGCGCGGAGGACGCGCCCGCGGGCATGCCCCGCCGCGCCTGACGCTCCGCCTGGGCCGCGGCCAGCGTGTGGATGCCCGCCCGGTGCCAATCGGCCAGTATCTTATCCATAAAGGGCAGCTTCGCCTGGGCGTGGGCTGCGGCCTGGGCCGCCAGCAGCAGTACATCCTGCGGCATGCCCCACTGGTCGCGCCAGGTGGCCAGCAGCGCCCTATCCGCCGCGCCTGCCCGCTGGGCCGCGCCGCAGGCCTCGTAGATCTCCGTCAGCTGCGCGTTATCCCGCCGCACCTGATCCAGGTACGCATCCACCTGCCCACGGGTGGTCAGGCCCTTTTGCCGCCAGGCATCCAGGCGCTGCCCCACGGCATCCAGGGTGTCGCCGCCGTTGCGATGGGCCACGCGGGCCGCGATATCCAGCAGCTCGGGCGTGGCCCCGGCATCCAGCCAAGCCTGTACCCGGCGTACATCCTCATCTGTGGGGGCCGCGCCGCGCCTGCCCAGGATGCGG
This sequence comes from Oscillospiraceae bacterium, assembly GCA_031286995.1. GTDB lineage: Bacteria > Bacillota > Clostridia > Christensenellales > Aristaeellaceae > JAITTS01. Next base: position 1,077 of record JAITTS010000069.1, on the reverse strand, counting down.
TAGAGGGCCTTCACCGGCTCGGCGGCCCGGGCTTCGGCGGCCAGGCCGTCCGCTACTTCCGACGCGCCGTGCAAGCCCAGTTTGTGCTGGCGCTGCAGTATGCCGCCCAAGTAAGCCATGGTGGGCGTGCCTTTGGTGGTCTCGCGGCAAGCCTCCAGGATGGCGGGCAGGGTAAACCCCCACTGGGCCGTCCAGGTGTGGTAGAGCGTCTGTTCATCCAGAGATGGTTCGCGCCGCTGGCCCAGGCGGCGCAACACCTTCTTCACATCCGCCAACTGCTGACGGGTGTGCTGCGCCAGTTCTTCCGCCTCCTCCATGGTGCGCACGCCGCGCTCCGCCCAATCCCGCGCGAGGGCATCCGCCTTTTCAAAGGAGAAGCGTACGCCGTACTGGTCGATGCAGTGACGGATGAGCAATATCACCACGTCCTCCGGCAGGGCCAGCGTCTCTATCCACTCATAGATGCGGCGATAATCCTGATCGTAGAGCTTGCGCTTGCCGCTCAGCAGCGCGTGCAGCATCTGGTTAAACTCTTTATATTGGTAAAGATTCTCTCCGCCGCCAGCGGACATCAGCAGGCTGTGCTTCAGGTTCTTAAACACGTATTGGGCTGGGTTATCCGCCACCCGGCGGGTGAGGCCCATGCGCTCCCAATACTGAAAGGCCTGAAAAACTTCCTCTTCATCTATGCCCATATCCCGCGCCATGCGCGCAAGAGACATGGCCTCTTGCGGGTGGTAACACTGCATCAGGCCGTACAGGTACACCTTGACGTAGTTGCCCGGCGCGCGCAGCATGTACTCCTGCAGAAAAAAGTTTTCTACAGGGGTGCAATCAAACAGGGCGTAGCTGTCGCCAAAGGCGCAAAAGGGCATGGGCAACTCCTTCACATGGAAGCAACGGGGGGATGAGATGTGTATCATCATAGCACGGCGGCGGGCCGCGTGCAAGACGTCTCTCAGGGCAAGAGCATTTACTTTTGAAAGAGCAGCGCCGCAAGGAAGCCAGGATCACGTGCGGCTTTCATCATTTTTCTGCGAACGCTGAGATTTTTGATTGAGATTTTCTTCAATACCG
>JAITTS010000068.1 GCA_031286995.1 Oscillospiraceae bacterium | reverse complement strand
CGGTATTGAAGAAAATCTCAATCAAAAATCTCAGCGTTCGCAGAAAAATGATGAAAGCCGCACGTGATCCTGGCTTCCTTGCGGGGCTGCTCTTTCAAAACTAAATGCTCTTGCCCTGGCTGCCTGGGCTTTGCTTTCGAATCGCAGACATGCTATAATGCCAGTAAATCACATGAAGGAGGAACCCATGGCATACAAGCTAGGCTTTATCGGCGCGGGCAACATGGCGCAGGCCATCTTTCGCCGTCTGCTGCAAACGGGCACAGTGGCCCCGCAAGACCTATATATCAGCGATGTGCTGCCAGAACTGACCGCCAGCCTGGCGGGGGAGTTGGGCCTTGGCGTCGCGCCCGGCAACCGGAGCTTGGCCGAGATAGCGGATGTCGTGGTGCTGGCTGTCAAGCCTGTGTTCTGCCGCGATGTGCTGGCCGATATACGGGATGCGTTAGGGGAGAAGCCCTTACTCTCCATCGTTTCGGGCTGGACGCTGCCCATGCTGCAGGCGGCGCTGCAGCCGGGCGTACGCCTGCTATGCGTAATGCCCAACACACCGGCCATGGTGGGCGAGGGCATGACCCTGCTTGGTACCCCGCACACCTTGGATGGGGCAGACTTTGCCCGCGCCCGCGCCCTGTTTGAAGCTGTGGGCACCGTAGCTGTGGTAGAGGATAGATTGTTTGCCGCCGCCGGCTGCATCAGCGGTTGCGGCCCGGCTTTTATTTATCAGTGCGTAGAAGCGATGGGGGATGCGGGGGTGCTGCACGGCTTGCCGCGCACCTTAGCCTATCAATTGGCCGCACAGACCGTGCTGGGTGCAGGCAAGATGGCGCTGCAGAGCGGCAGCCATCCGGCGGCGTTGAAGGATGCCGTATGTTCGCCTGGCGGTACCACCATACGTGGTATTTACGCTATGGAAAAGGCAGGGGTGCGCGCGGCGCTGATGGATGCGGTGAGCGCGGCTTACGAGAAGACAACAGCTGTCGAAAAACAATTGAAAGATTAAAATAGACCGAAAGTCTGTAATTTGCGATACAGAAAGGATGCTGCATTTGAAAGATGTGACGATTTATACAGACGGCGCGTGTTCCGGCAATCCAGGTCCGGGCGGCTGGGGGGCTGTGTTGATTTACGGCCAACAGCACAAGGAGCTGAGTGGCTACATGCCAGAAACCACCAATAACCGTATGGAGTTGTTCGCCGCCATACAGGCACTTTCTGCGCTGAAGCAACCCTGCAGTGTACGGCTGCACTCAGACAGTGCATACCTGGTGAACGCCGCCACACAGGGGTGGCTGGAGAATTGGCAGCAGAACGGATGGAAAACCGCCGCAAAACAGCCCGTGGAAAACCAGGATCTGTGGCGACTATTGCTGCGCCTGATGGCTCAGCACGAGGTGGCTTGGGTCAAGGTACGGGGTCATGCGGATGATGTGTGGAACAACCGTTGCGATGCACTGGCCACGGCACAGATACGGGCCAGTGGCGCCGATGCCGGAAACAGCGATGCAGACAAAGCGAAGAAGCCCGCTCGGCGCAAGAAGAAACCCTTGACAGATGAAGGGGAGACAGGTTAAACTATGCGCAAAACAACGCTTTTACGAATAGTTTGATGTGCTTTTATCGGTAAACCTCTTCTCTCAACTCTCAACAGCTGATTTTTGGAGGCATCGATGCAGACCCCGCAAAGAGATGATTACCGCAACGAAGTGGCGCGCAAGCGCGTGTTGTTGCTGCGACAGATTCAAAAGGAATTGCCCATCGCCTGCGTAGATTTTTTTGTGGCTATTGAGCCACAGACAGGCATCTTGACGCGCCTGGCCTATGCCTACGACCTGCGCATCTTTTTTCAATACCTGTGCGACGAGGTGCGCACCTTCGCCGGGCTTACCCCCAACGAGTTGACGGATGCCCATATCGCCCAGGTCACCCGGCTGGATGTGGAGCGTTACACCCAATTTTTAACTCTTTACTACAAAAACGAGCAGCGTGAGGATGGCACCGTGATTTCCCGGGAAATGGAGAACAAGGAATACGGCAAGATGCGCAAGTTATCCTCCCTGCGCGCGTTTTTCCGTTACCTGTTCTCCAGCGAGCGTGTGCCCGGCAACGTGGCCGAGCTGGTGCCGCTGCCCAAGGGACACGAAAAGGCCATCATTCGCCTGGATATTGACGAGGTGGCCCGCATACTGGATATCGCCGAATCCGGCGAGGCGCTCTCCGCCCGGCAAAAACAGTACCATGCCCTGACCCGTGCGCGAGATTTGGCCATGCTGACCCTCTTCTTGGGTACCGGCATACGCGTCAGCGAGTGCGTGGGCCTGAACTTGGCAGATATCGACTTTGAACAGAACGCCTTCATCGTCACGCGCAAGGGCGGCAGTGAAGCCATCCTCTACCTATCCGACGAGGTGGCCGCTGCCCTGCTGGCCTACCGGAATGAGCGCCTGCGCGTAGAGGCGCTGCCGGGGCACGAGGCCGCCTTCTTTCTCTCGCTGCAGCGCCGCCGCATCAGCCAGCGCGCCGTAGAAAACTTGGTGCACAAGTATGCCCGCATCGCCGCGCCGCTAAAGCGCAAAATCAGCCCCCATAAACTACGCAGCACCTACGGCACCAATCTGTACCGGGAGACCGGCGATATCTACCTGGTGGCCGATGTGCTGGGCCATACAGATGTGAACACCACACGCAAGCACTATGCCGCCATCCCCGAAGAGCGGCGCAGGGAAGCCGCGCGACACACTATATTGCGCCAGGCGGCACATCCGGACAGCGATGGGGATGCATGAAGATTTCTCAGTTTCGTTTCATTGCCCGCTTCCAATTTTTTAGAGCGTCTTTTTCCTTTTGGGGCAACAATCCCGCCGCCAACAAACAAAGACCACTCCCCATAAACACGCCAGCTAAAAAAGGAACATCAGCAAAACGGCCTACGACAAGTGCAATCGCGATACAAACAATCCCAATGCGTGTCAATAGGTTCATTCACTCACCTCCAGTCAAGAAAGTTACCCCGACAAACAAAGGACAAAGCTCCATAGGATCTCACACAAAACCTTCTTGTGCGATGGAAGCGGGCAGTGCCCGCGAGCTGTAGATGGCATTGCGCATATCCACCACATTGCGCGGCATGTCGTAGGAGAGCCCGCGCGACGGGGTCATCTGTGTGCTATTACAAATTTGTACCGCCACCCAGCCCAATGCGGCACACACCAGCAACACGGCCAGCACAACCCAGGCAGTGCCGGTCTGAAAACCCCGCGTCACCGTCCGCTTGATGGATGCGCGGGAGCGCGGCCTGGCGGTGTGCAGCTTGTAAGTGTAGTACATCTTCTCTCCCCTCCCAAATACGTCCGCATTTGCGACCGATAAGGCTCGGCACGCGGTACCCTACATACTAGCCTGCTCTTTTGCGAAGCGTTTGATACCTGAAAGATGCTTTGGATACACTGTCATTATATACGAACGCATGTTCTGTGTCAATGGATTTCAGAAAAAAATCCGAACAAATGTTTGTTTTTTCTTGCGGTAGTGTGCGGCATGTGTTACAATTGGCTCAACAGAAAAATTTGGATGAGAGGTATGGGCTGTGAAGAAACCGCGCGGCGACAACCAGACCAAGATACTTGCATACATCAAGAGCGTGGTGCAGGCTAAGGGCTATCCCCCCTCGGTTCGTGAAATTTGCGACGCTGTGGGGTTAAAGTCTACATCCACAGTGCATGGACATCTGACGCGCCTGCAAAAGAAGGGCCTGCTCAACCGCGATCCTATGAAACCGCGCGCCATGGAGGTTGTAGGCGATTCTGCTTTCTCTTTTGGGCCGGATAGCGCTTTGCCCATCCCTGTGCTGGGGCGCGTTACAGCCGGTATGCCTATCTTGGCGCAAGAGAACTTAGAAGAATCTATGTTGCTGCCAACCGAGATATTGGGCGAGGGCGAACATTTTATGTTGCTGGTGCGTGGTGAGAGCATGATAAATGCCGCCATACTGGATGGGGATTACGTGGTGGTGCGCAGGCAGGCTGCGGCCAACAATGGCGAGATTGTGGTGGCGATGATAGATGACGAGGCCACAGTGAAACGCTTCTACAAAGAGAATGGACACTTTCGCTTGCAGCCGGAGAACGACGCTATGGAACCGATCATCGCCCCAGAGGTACAGGTGCTGGGCAAGGTAATCTCCCTCATTCGCAAGATGTGATGGCCCCATTCAACTGGCCGCGAGGCGCCGCTGAACGCGGCGTTTTTTATTGAATTCGCGGTTTCTGTCGAACCAAATCCGACCCTTGTTCGGCACGCATTGATTGTAGCATAAAACAGACGAATAGTCTATATAAGATATATTGCAATTTCAAGTAAAAACAGACCTCTCATCGTGTAAATATATTCATCTTTTAGCATAAAAGAATAAAAATACATAAAAAATGAATGTCGAGAAGACATTCAATAAAAACACTGAAAACAACCATCACAGTCAGTCATAGTCTACTGTGTTTACGCTTGCGACAAACTCCGCAGGGCGCTCGCAAGGCCCAAGCACCCATGCGCAAACGTCAACCCGCCTTGCAGGTAAGCGATGTAGGGCGGGCGCATGGGTGCATCCGCGCTCAGTTCTATGGAAGCGCCGGATACAAATGTACCCGCGGCCATAATGACCTCGTGTTGGTAGCCGGGCATGGCCCACGGCTCCGGCACGGCAAAGCTATCCACAGGGGATGCTGCCTGTATGCCGCGGCAGAAAGCGATTAACTTTTCCGGTGAGCCGAGCTCTATGGCCTGTATGATGTCGCCGCGGGGTGCATCAAAGGCCGGGTGCACGGGGTAGCCTGCCAGAGCGAATGCGCTGGCCGCCAGTACGGCTGTCTTGAGTGCTTGACATACCGCGTGCGGCGCCATGAACAGCCCTTGATAGAACGCTTGATAGCCGGAGGCGTACGAACCCACCTCCCGCCCGATGCCGGGCGATGTGAGCCGGCGCGCCACGCGCGCCACCACATCTTCACGCCCTACAATGTAGCCGCCTGTGGGCGCGATGCCGCCGCCGGGGTTCTTGATCAGTGAACCTACGGCCACATCCGCACCGGCCATGGTGGGCTCTGATTCGCACACGAACTCGCCGTAGCAGTTATCCACCATCACCAGCGCATCGGGCTTAGCACTGTGGATAGCTTCCGCTGCGGCCTGGATATCCGCGATAGAGAGCGCGCAGCGCCAGGCGTATCCGCGGGATCGTTGCAGCATCACCACCCGAGTGTTGGCGTGCATGCCCGCTAGAACCGCGGGGATATCTACGCCACCGTGCGCCGCCAGGGGTACCTCTCCGTAAGCCACGCCAAGTGCCCGCAGAGAGCCTGCGCCCTCCTCGCCCGCGTCTTTCGTCCCAATCACCGCACGCAGGGTGTCGTAGGGTTTGCCCGCTCCGGAGAGCAGATGATCCCCCGGCCCCAGCAGGCCATAGAGACAGATGGCCAGCGCGTGCGTACCGGATGCGATTTGCGGACGCACCAGGGCATCCTGTGCGCCAAAAACGCGGGCAAACACCCGCTCCAGCGCTTCCCTGCCGACATCACCGTAGCCGTAGCCCGTGGTGCCCGCAAAATGCCGCGCGCCGATGCGTTCGGCTTGAAAGGCGCCCAGCACCCGCGCCAGGCACACCTGCTCTGTACGCTCCAGCGCCGCCAGCACAGGCGCGCACCGCGTTTGGGCCTCTTGCAGCAGACCTGGTATGTCTTTTTCTCTCATTCGGGCGCATCCTCCCCGTCTTTCGTTCGGTCTTTTATTTCGGCTATCCGCTGGGCAACACAAACTATCAGCGCCCGGTGCAGGGCCTGAGGGGTATCGTAAGCCCCGCTATCAAACCAACGCACGCGTAGATCATGCCCAAACCAGGTGAGCTGACGCTTGGCGTAGTGGCGGGTGTTGCGTTGAATCGCCGCCACCGCCTGGGCCAGATCTGCCTCGCCGCGCAATACGGGCAGCAGTTCCCGATAGCCAATGGCTTGCATGGCTTGGCAATCCGGCGGCAGGGTTTGTGCCAGGGAACATACTTCTTCCAACAGCCCACGGTTCACCATGCGCAGCACACGCGCGTCAATGCGAGCGTACAGTGCGGCTCGCTGGCAGGTGAGTCCCAGGATAACGGGGTTGTAGCGTCGCCGGGATGCGTGAACATCCCGTGCATGGGCGGACATGGGCAGGCCGGTGGCATGGTGCACTTCCAGCGCGCGGATGACGCGCCGCGCGTCGTTGGGGTGCAGTCTGGCGGCCGTGGGGGCATCCACCTCCGCCAGACGGGCATGCAGGCGCAACCTGCCCTGCTCGGTGAGCGCTTCCTCTTGCAAAGCCTGCCGAAAGCCTTCGTCACCGGGTGCGCGCGCAAAATCCATGGGCTGCGTCAATGCGTTCAGGTACAGCCCCGTGCCCCCCGCCAGCACCGGCAGGCGGTCTCGTGCCAGAATATCGGCGATGGCCGCATCTGCCAGATCGCGATACTCGGTGACGGAGAACGGTTTGGCGGGGTCGGCCACATCCAACAGGTAGTGGGGCACGCCCCCGCGCTGATTCAAGGCTGGTTTTGCGGTGCCGATATCCAGACCGCGGTACACCTGCATGGAATCCATGCTGACGATTTCGCCACCCAGGGCCTGGCATAGGGCGATGGCGGCATCCGTCTTGCCGCTTGCCGTAGGGCCCACCACCGCCACGAGAACCGGCAGCCGTGCGAGGTCAGGTTTCAGAGCATGTTCCTCCTTTTAAAACAGACCAAAAGTCTTTAGTTTGCGATTTTCATGCAGACATACGGTCTATTTTAGTGTGGCCACGGTCACGCCGTCCTCCCCTTCGCCGTAGCGTCCCAAACGAAAGTTTTTGACGTGGGGATGATTGCGAAGCTGAGACTGTATGCCGCTGCGCAGTGTGCCGGTACCTTTGCCGTGGATGATGCACACCTCGCCCAGTGCGCAGAGCACGGCGTCATCCAAAAACTTATCTACCTCCGCCATGGCTTCATCCAGCGCCATGCCGCGCACATCCACCTCCCGCGAGACGGCGCGGTGCTGTATATCCACCATGTTGCGCACCTTGGCGCGCTGGGCGGGCTGCTGTTCGGGCATAAGCTCCAACTGGGATAGGTGAACCTTCATCTTTACCACGCCCGCCTGCACCTGCACCTCTCCCTTGGCATCAGGCGAAGCGAGCACCGTAGCCTGGTTATTCAGATGCACCAGAAGCACCCTGTCGCCGGGCTTGAGAGATTTGGGCGGTGCGATGACGCGGGGCACGGGCTGGGCCAACCCCTCGTGCAGATCGTCGATGCTGTGCCGCAGTTTTTGCCGTAGGGCCTGCACCTGATGCTCTGGGGTGACGCCTCCTTCCTTCTTCATGCGCTTTAAGTCAGTCACGATGGCCTCGGCCTCCTGCCGGGCGTTCTCCAGCACCCGGCGGGCATCCTCTTTGGCTTTGCGCATGGCGTGGTCGCGATCCTCGTCCATTTTTTTGCGCTGGGCCTCGGCCTCTTCACGCATGCGCAGCATCTCCAGCCGCGCCTCTTCGGCCAGTTGCCGCTCCTTCTGCGCCACCTGGCGGTGGTACTCCGCGTTGGCGATCACATCCTCAAAGCGAATCTGATCACGGCTGAGCAGCTCGCGTGCTCTGTCAATGATAGCCTGCGGCAGGCCCAAGCGCTGAGAAATTTCAAACGCGTTGGATTTGCCGGGGATACCGATGGAGAGCCGGTACGTGGGCCGCAGCGTCTCTACATTGAACTCCACAGACGCGTTCTCCACGCCCGGCGTGATCAGGGCGTACTCCTTCAGTTCACTGTAGTGGGTGGTGGCCACGGCGCGCGCGCCAAGCCCCAGCAACGTGGCGAGCACCGCCTGGGCCAGCGCTGCACCTTCCGTGGGATCTGTGCCCGCACCCAATTCATCAAAGAGCGTCAAAGAATTTGCTGTGACGCGCGAGAGGATATCCACAATGTTCTTCATATGGCTGGAAAAGGTGGAGAGAGACTGCTCGATGGATTGCTCGTCTCCGATATCGGCAAACACCTCGTCAAACACCGCCAGTTCTGTGCCCACATCTGCGGGCACGTGCAGCCCGGCCTGGGCCATCAGCGTTAACAGACCGACAGTCTTCAATGTTACGGTCTTGCCGCCGGTGTTGGGGCCGGTGATGACCAGCGTGGCGATCTCGCCACCCAACCACAGATCAATAGGCACCACCTTTTGCGGATCTATCAGCGGGTGCCTGCCGCGTACAACGCGCAAGTATCCCCGGTCATTCACCTTGGGCGCGGCCCCGAACATGGCGCGGGATAGGGCGGCTTTGGCAAAGGCGAAATCCAGCGCACCCAGTATATCCAGGTTGGCGGTCAAGCCCGGCGCGCCCGGCGCGATCTCCTGTGAAAACGCTTGCAGGATGCGCTCTATCTCTGCCTTCTCTTTGGCGACCCACTGCTTTAGGTCGTTGTTAATCTCCACCACCGCCATAGGTTCTATAAATAGCGTGGCCCCGGTGGCGGATTGGTCGTGCACCAAGCCCGGAACGCTGGCGCGGTGTTCGGCCTTGACGGGCAGCACGAAGCGATCACTCCGGATGGTGATGATGGCATCCTGCAAGTATTTTTGATAGGCCGGGCTGTGGATGATAGCGTTCAGCTTCTCGCGCACGCGTTCATTGCATTGACGGATGCGGCGGCGGATATCCGCCAGGGCTGGGCTGGCGTGGTCGGCAATCTCTTCTTCGCTGAGGATGGCCTCGATGATATCCCTCTCCAGCCGGTGAAATGTCTGCAGGCGGGATGCCAGCGCGGTCAGGGCAGGCGTGTTCTCCCGGTCTGTAACCAGGGCATCTCTGGCCGCGCGGGATGCGCGCATGCATCCGGCCACATCCAGCAAGGCGCGGGGTGAGAGCGTACCGCCTATCTCCGCCAGGCGTAGGTACTCGCGCACATCCTGGCAAGGGACGAGCGGCTGGCCGCCCAGGTAGGTAAGCAACACATGGGCCTCCTCTGTCTCCTGCTGGGCAGCGCGCACTAAGCCGATATCCCGGTGTGGCATCAGACCGCCAGCCAGCTTCGCGCCCATGGAGGTGACAGTTAAATCCACCAGTTGTTGGCGTATCTTCGTAAACTCCAGTACGCGCAAGGTTCTTTCAGTCATGACAATTCCCCTATTCTACCCCCCGGGAAAAGTGCCCGGCGGTGGTCTCAGTGAAAGGCAGGGCATTTGGCGGCGCGGGTACGCCATCCAGCGCGGCCCGAGCGTGGCGCAGGATAGTCAGGCAAGCATCCGCAGACTCATCTGTAAAACGCAGGCGCCAACTTACACCCATCGGGCGCAAGCGCGCGGCGTGCTTGACGCCGCCAAGCCAGGTGGGCAGCGCGTTGTATAGGCGCACCATGCAGCCGTGGGGTAAGCGCACGCGGCGCAGGGGAAAGGCGTAGCCCCGCCTATCCGTCATGAGCGGCAAGGATACGCCGCTGCCGCAGGCGTCGCAGGGCGCATCTTCCACCGCCCCGTTCCTGGCTAAACGCGGGCAGTGGTTCAGCAACATCAGTTGCGCGCGGCCGTAGACCACCACCTCATACCCACCGCCGCGCGCAAAGGCCGCCGCTTCCCCAACGTTCAGTTCTGGCGAAAGTGTTACCCGCGCTGCGCCCAAATCGGCCCAGGCCCGTGCGGCCCAGGCGCTCATTGTGTGCAAGGTGTCATCCGCCACAACGGACAACCCGCCAATATCCAGCATACACTGGCCGGGGTTGGCCCACACCACGCCCGCCAAGCGGTGCGCGTTTTGGCGCACCCAGGCGGCCAGGGCTTCCAGCTCTTTGCCCCAGGCCACTTGCGGAAAAACAAACCAAAGATCTAATTTTGGCGATTTTGCCACGGCATCATCCAGCGCGTGCAACCTGTAATCATCCGGCGCCCAGTATACGGCATCCGCGCCCGCTTCCAACAAGGTCTGTGCCGTATGGCTGTGCGGGGTTTGGGCGATCAGCAGCGGCGGCGTATCGGGAAGAGGCGCGGCCTGATCCAAGGACAGCGCGCGCATGGCAGGGCGCGCCAGTCTCTGCGCCGCCAAATCCGCCAAGGCATCCCGCCGCAGGGCGTTGAGCGTGGAACGAGGCAGGAAGCCGCCCTGCCCTTGCATTGAGAATGCCGACAAGCGAAAGGGGCTATCCCCCATCTTGGCTACCTGCGCGCGGGCGGTTTCCGTATCCAGCGGGTGGCCGGCGGCTGACGCCGTCGGCTGGGCCGTGCAGGCGACGCCCGTGTGCGTGCCATCCGTTATGGAAAGCTCCGCAACCTCGTTGGCTGCGGCGCGCAGGCGCGCATCTACCGAAATAGGCCGGCTCTCCCCCGCCCAGCTTTCCCGAGCCGCGATCATTTGAGCCGCGTCGGTCAGGCGATAGATCTCATCACCCACTCTTGTGCCCGCTGGCACACGTAGCAGCGCCGTTTCGCCTGCCGCCACATCCGGCCCGGCATACACAAAGTCCGCATCCTGCTTGCCGCGCGCCTGCAGGCCATCGCCCTCGTGCAAAGAGAGCGCCAGCGGCAGGCGGGCCAGCGGATGACCGGCTTTTTCATTCCGTAGGGCCGATATCTTGCCCATGTACAGGCCGCCGTGCCCCGGACGCTGTGGATACAGCAGGGCCGCGTGGCGATCTCCCAAGGCGTGGCCGCGCGTAAAGCCGCCCCGGTGAAACACCTGGCGCAGGGCCTGTACCGTGGCCTCATTCGCATGATAGGCACGGCCCTGGGCCAGCGCATCCAACGCGCGGCGGTAAGCCCTTGTCACAATGGCCACGTACTCGGGACGCTTCATGCGCCCCTCTATCTTCAGGCTGTGTATTCCCGCATCCGCCAAGGCGGGCAAGTGCGCGAGCAGCATCAAATCCCGCGTGGAGAGCAGATGCCCGGCCTGATCCCCACATCGGTAAGGTAAGCGGCAAGGCTGCGCGCACCGGCCCCTGTTGCCGCTGCGCCCCCCAACCATGCTGGAAAACAGGCATTGGCCAGATACGGATACGCACAGCGCGCCGTGTATAAAGGCCTCTACTTCTATGCCCGCATCCGCCATAGCGCGCAACTCCGCCAAGGAGCACTCTCTGGCCGCCACCACGCGGGCGAACCCCATCTCCTTTGCAAAGCGCGCACCCTGGGCGTTGTGCAGCGCCATCTGCGTGCTGGCGTGCAACGTTAAATTCGGAAAGCAGACGCGGGCCATGGCCGTCACGCCCGCATCCTGCACGATGACCGCGTCCGTCCTTATATCGCACAACAGGGCCAGCAATGCGTGGAGATCCGCCATCTCTTTCTGCTTGACCAGGGTGTTCACCGTCACGTACACGCGGCAGCCCCGCAGGTGGCAGTACGCTGTGGCCCAGCGCAGGGCGTCGGCATCAAAGTTGGCGGCGTAGCCCCGCGCGCCAAAGGCTGTAAAGCCCAGGTACACCGCATCCGCACCGTTCTGCACGGCGGCTACCAGCGCTTCGGGCGTACCGGCGGGGGCCAGCAGTTCCGGCATCACGTGTTCGCGCGCTCCCCTGGCTTTGCTTCGTCCGCAGCATTCGCCTTGCGGCGGGGCGCGGCATCGCGCAGCTTGCTCATCTGTTGGCTGACATAGAGCAGCTCTTTGCGCAGGCGGGTGTTCTCATCTTGGGCCTTGAGCAGCTCATCCGCTACATTCATGGCCGTGAGCACCGAGACCATGTTCGTTGGCATGTGGGTGGCCAAGGCCACCTCCTCCATACGGCGATCCACAAACACCGCTACCCGGTGCATATGCTCCTCGGAGTCGTTGCCCACCATGGTGTAATCCCGCCCGCCGATGCGTACGGTGGTCTTGATTTTTTCCATAGATCCTCCCGGTTCCGGATGGTCGCTATCGGCTTATTTTTTGGGCCTTGTACGCCTTGCCGTGAGTCTCGACCCGTACGGACTTCATGCGTTGGGGCACGAGAGGCATATCCGCCCCACCCCGCCGGGCGGAAACGATGGTGTCTGCTACATCCAGTCCTTCCAGCACTTTGCCAAAGGCGGCGTACTGCCCATCCAGGTGCGAGGCCTTTGCCACCATGATAAAGAACTGCGAACCGGCGGAATCAGGCGCGCTGGTACGCGCCATGGATAACACGCCTCTGTCGTGCGCCAAGCTGTTGGGCACGCCGTTTTGCGCGAATTCGCCCTTGATGCAGTATCCGGGGCCGCCCGCGCCCGTACCGTTCGGGTCGCCGCCTTGGATCATGAAACCCGGTATGACCCGATGAAAGACGAGACCATCGTAGAAGCCGCTGTTCGCTAAATCTACAAAATTAGCCACGGTGCCCGGTGCGATATCCGGGTATAGCTCTCCGCGCATGGTGTCGCCCGATTCCATCTCAATCACGAATGTAGGGTTCGTCTCTGCCATAGGGTTCCCTCCTTTTTCGGGCGATGCCCGGTGGTTTTATCCGGCAACATTGTACCGCATTTTCCCTCACTTTGCAATGTAGCAGGCAAGAGGCAAGCAGGGTCTGTACAGCCATCTCCGCCGGAGCGTTGTCGTGGCTATCATCAGCGGCTCGAATCGCCTTTCCCCGCCGCCGGCAGCTGCCACAGTGCCCGCTTGCGCGCCACCATTTCATCCACCCGGGCGATGTAATGCCCCAGATCGGATACATTGGGCGCGCGCTCAATGCGGGTGTCAGCCTGAAACACGCGCTTGGAAATGGCGCCCGTGCCCAGGGCCAGCACAGATGTGGTTTCCTCCATGATGTCGATGTTGTAGCGGCAGGCCAGACCGGGCAGGGCATACCCCACGTTTTCCAGATTGCCGGCCATGTATTTTTGCCTGTACAGGTAGTAGGCGCGCATGCCCATGGCCAGCGCGGCCCGGTGCCCCATATCCACCATGCGCTGGACCACGGCCGCATCTATGGGGGTGTAAGCGCTCTGGCGCAGCTTGCTGGCACGCTTGAGGGCCAGGGTGTGCACGGTTAGGCTCTGGGGGGCCAGGCGCGCGGCCCAGGCCAGGGTTTGGGCAAAATCCTCCTCACGTTCTCCGGGCAGGGCGCAGATGAGATCCATGTTGATGTTGGCAAAACCCACGTTGCGGGCCAGGGCGTACGTATCCTCCGTCTGCGCGGCCGTGTGCGCCCTGCCGATACGCAGCAGCGTGGCATCGTGCATGGTTTGCGGGTTGATGCTGATGCGGGTGACCGGGTAGCCCCGCAGCATGCGCAGCTTGTCCGCATCCAGCGTGTCTGGCCGCCCCGCCTCCACCGTCCATTCCTTGGCAGCCGGGAAAGCCTCGGCCAGCGCCGTCATCACACCTTCTAAATCCGCATGTGAGAGCGCCGTGGGCGTACCTCCGCCCACGTATACTGCCCGCACGTGCAGACCTGCCTGTGCCACCAGCGCGCGCGCGGCCGCGATCTCGGTGCTCAGTGCCTGCAGGTAGGGCGCTACCTGGCGTCCATCGCCTATTTCCCCGGATGAAAAGGAGCAGTACGCGCAACGCGTGGTGCAGAAGGGAATGCCCACGTATACATCCACCGCGTCCTCTTCCCGCGTCATCAGGCCCTGTTGACTGCGCACAACCTCACCCAGCAGCGCGGCCTTATCCGGGGCTAAATCGAATATTTCTGAAAGGGCGTGCTCCGCCTGGGCGCAGGTCAGGCCGAGATCCAACTGTTCGTAGTAAAGCCGGGTAGGACGTATACCCGTCAGTGCGCCCCATGGTGGATGCAGCCCCGTCACATCCTTCATCAGAGCGTAGCAGCACAGTTTGACCGCGCGCTTGAGAAAGCGCTTGCGAACCAACGGGCCTTCCATTGCCTCCATGGTATCATCCCGCTGATGAGCATGGCCATCCGCCCGCCACAGACAATGTTCCGTCCAGCATCCGGCCCGCTCGGCGTGGGTGTGGATGAGCGCCGCATCAGCCCTCGCCGCATCCGGGTGATCTGCGGGCAACACCTGCGCCTCGCCCCAAAATACCCGCAGCACATCCGCGATATCCGCAAAAAAACCGGGCGTATCCGTGGTCAGAGCGATGCGCAAGGTGCTTTCCTCCTTCCGCCCGGCAGAGGGCTTGAAAAAATATTCAAAAAGTTGTTTAACCATGTAGAAATGCTTGGCATTTATGCTATAATAGACTAAATGTTTTACAAATGAAGTGGGGGTAAATGGAATGCATAAGCAACCGTGGTTTCGCCTTTTGTGCGCGGCGCTGTGCTTTGCCACATCGCTTTTGGGTGGCGCGCTGGCGCAGGATATCACCGCGGATTGCGGCATAGATGCCCTGAGCAATCAGTACCGGCAGGACAGCCTGCTGGATGGCGACCCGCGCACCGTGTGGGAGACGGGAGAAAAAGGACGCCACGGCTTGCAGGTGTACAAGCCTGAAGGATCCGCCACGCTGCAGGTGCTTTGGGGGCTTGTGCCCCAGGGTTTGCAGTTGGAGGCGAGCGTGGATGGCCGGTTTGAGCCGGTGCAGACCTTTGCCGGGCAGGATGCCCTGCCCGAACGCATTCCCCTGCCCGAAGCCCGGGGCGCTTATCGCCTGACCGCAGACGGACGGGTATCCATCGCGGAAATCCGTGTGCAGGCCGGGGATGCCCCCGCCTTTTTCTCCGCCCATAGCTTTCCCTCCGCGCCCACCATGGTATCCGGTGCGCCTCGCCCGGATAGACCCATCCGCCGCAAGGACACAGGCAGCGATGTGCGCGCACTGCAGCAACGCCTGAAGGATTTGGGGTTCTACACCGGCAGGGTGAACGGCAAGTTTGAAGATGACACCCACACCGCGCTGATAGACTTTCAGCGCGCCAGCGGTCTGTACGCCAACGGCGTTTTCGACAGCGCCACCCAAGATGTACTGTTGGCCCCGGATACCCGCCCCAAACCCACACCCGCAGCCGTCACGCAGGCCCCCCCCATGCCCCGCACCGCCAGCGCCCTAATCAACTTTGTGCGCGGCAAAGTGGGCATGGGCTATGTGTACGGCGGCAGCGGTCAGATCAGCACGCCCGAGTTTCGCGGCGGGCGCGCCAGGCTGTACCCTGACCAGGCGGAACTGCTGCGCGGCCCTGCCCGCGAGTGGGATGGCATGGAGGTGTATGATTGCGTAGGGCTCTTCAAAGCCTTTTTGCAGAGCTCTGAAGGGGAGTACCCCGAGACCTGGCACACCACGGTCAACGGAGCGGCCCAGCGCTGGATGGCCCAGGTAGGCCCTATCGAGACCATGCCCCGCCTGCCGGGGGTACTGTTGCTGCAAGAGACCAAGCCAGGCAGCGGGCGCTACATGCATATGGGTGTCTACATGGGCGAAGGGGTGTGCGTGCACGCGCGCGGCCACGCCTATGGCGTAGTGACCGACGCCATGCCGCAATTTTGGACGCATTGGGCGATACCGAAATGGCTGGCCTTTGATTTGCCGGAAGAGGCGCATACCCCTTGGCCTGCTTACATGGGCGCCGGAGATCGCGCGCTGGTGGATACCAGCACCACAAACCCCTTAGCACTATACACCAAGCCCGAAGAGAAAATCAAGTATCGTACCGGCTTGCGTTTTGCTAACCACACCGAGATCGTAATACAGGCCGTGCCGAAAGACGCGCCCTACTGGCGCATCGTATCCACGGTGGATGCAAACGGTGTGACGCGTACGGGCTATGTCTACGCCAAGGATTTAAGCCTGACCCAACCCATGCCGTTGCCGCTACCGCCGGCCATGCCCACACCCACACCTGTGCCGACGCCCACGCCGATCCTCACCCCCGTGCCGACAGCCACCCCGGCGCCTACGCCGACAGCGACGCCGGTTCCGGCGCCCACAGCGACACCGATTCCGACGCCCACGGCCACACCAACGCTTAAACCGACGGCGACGCCTACCATCAAACCTACAGCGACACCCACGCCTCGGGCAACACAGACGGCGCTTCCCACACCGGCGGCCACTGCCACGGTGAAACCCACGCAGCCCCCGATGCCGACCGGCACGCCAACACCCACCTTTACATTCACACCCACACCGCGTCCCACGCAGACGTTGCCGCCGCAACCAACGCCGCAAGTGACCACCGCCCCTACCCCCACTGCGGCGAGCACACCCACCCCCAAGCCACGCATGACGTTTGTGCCAAGGCCATAAAACAGAAGAGATGGCAAGAAGCGATGGGCGGAAGTCAGCCCTGAGCGGGCATACCGCCCGGTACCTGGGGCTTGGACAGAGTGACCGTCCGAACCGGCCCGGCAATGGAACCATCAATGCGCTTCATAGTGCTTTGCGGTTTATTCGCAAGCATGGTCTCAATATTTGTCGCGCTCTTTATCACTTTGCTGACAGAATCATGTATCGAAATAAATAGCAATAACGGATCAATCTCGATCATCCCTTTTTCTTATAAACCTGAAGCGTAAGCGGAATGAATACCGCGAGAACCACAAGTACGCTACCTATCGCCAATCAAAAGTCTGATCCAACCGTACCGTTGCTGAGGATTTGCCGCACCGCGCCAACTGCTTTGGATACCGGGTTAATATGTTCGGCAAAAAACTTTAGTACCCCCGGGAGCGCGTCTGACGGTACAAACACGTTTGAAAGGAAACAGAGCGGGAACATAATCAGCATTCCGGTGGTAGACGCGGCGGTAGAGGAACGCACACTGAGCGCGACAAAGGTAAACAGCCTACGCGATGAGCGTCATAAAAAGGATGCTCGCTACAACGGCCAATATTCCGGCTTCGGGTCTGTAACCCATGATTGCGCCCACGGTGAATACCACTGCTCCGCCGATCAAAAATCTTGCGATGTCTGCCACGAGCGCTCCATGAAGCGTTTTGTCAACTGTAATTTCTATTTTATTGACGCTTTTCATAAAAAAGGGCGCAAAACGCGCCTTGTAGAAAGATTAAAGCCGTTTTTGAGGGGTAGGTAGGGTATTATCCCTCTGACCTCGCAAAACGGCATTTGAGCGCAACAAAAAGCCTGTATTCATGCGGATTTACAGGCTGTCAAGAAGCGGTAAATGTCGGGAGTGGCTAAACGAAGCTGAAAGTGATATAATGTGAAAATGGAAGAGAAGAGAACATGCCCGAAGTGCGGAGCGGCGAGCGGGCAGATGAAAAATGGAAAGAACCGCTCTGGGACG
>JAITTS010000060.1 GCA_031286995.1 Oscillospiraceae bacterium | reverse complement strand
GCAGGGCAAGATTGACGGCGCGGTCAAATTCGGGAACGCTTGGGCTATCCCTGAAAGC
The DNA here is from genome assembly GCA_031286995.1 of Oscillospiraceae bacterium. Lineage (GTDB taxonomy): Bacteria > Bacillota > Clostridia > Christensenellales > Aristaeellaceae > JAITTS01. Next base: position 47,907 of record JAITTS010000060.1, on the reverse strand, counting down.
GCGGAGAAACCTACGCGCACCACCGATAAGAAACCGGGACGCAAGCCAAAATCAGTAGACTGAAAAAAATCTTACTCCGGCATTTGCCGGATTTAGTTTAACGGTTGAGTAGAAGGAGGTCGCAATGAGCGAAAAGCTGTTATCCATATACGAAACACTTCTCGCCCATTACGGCGAGTTACACTGGTGGCCTGCGAGGACGCCATACGAAGTGATGGTCGGCGCGGTGCTGACTCAGAATACAGCGTGGTCAAACGTCGAGAAGGCTATCGCCAACTTCGGAGACAACCTTGCGCCTAAATAATCACAAACAGCCCCTACGATGACGGGATGAGAGCCTGTGTGCAGGGGTTACAAATTAAGATTGGTTAATCAGAAAGCCACAACGGGAAAAGGTATGAAATCCACTCGGATGCCTTTCTTCTGCTCTCGAACGCGATATAGCCTCTATAGGAATAAAGATAATCGATTTTCCACTGACTTTCGGCAACTTGTTTTTCTTTTAGCATCGACAAGAGCGGGCTGATACGAGAATCGTCTCGTAACTTTCGTTTCCCTACAATATATGTCAAATCGGTCAACGACAGTGCGTAGTTTTGCGGCATCATGATATCTGTAATATGTGCGCTAATTGGCTTTCCGGTTGATAGCCGTTGGTACATATTATGACGCAGCATATACTCTACACCCTGAATTATTAACTTTTCGATTTCCACATCTTTGCGCTCCAAATACTCTGAATAGGTGATAAGCGAACGGACTGTCTTGCCTACCCCGATATAGCATGGAACCACGCCGAGACAGCCGCCATGTTTGCAAACTCCGCCATACGGCCATGTTGTAGTTTGATTGCGTTCAAACAATTGGTATTGCTTAATCCAATTCAAGGCGGATTGTGCCGGGGCGCTTGCCGCCATTCCTAATTTGCTGTAGGCCTCCAGAAGCATTGCGTTATAGCACGGAACGAGTTCTTTTGTCGCTCCCAAACAGGCGAAGCCTTCATCTGTCGCTATTGTTTGGTTAATGTAATCAATCAGTTTTTGTGTATAAGGAAGTTTCTGCGCATAGGGGATTTCGCACAAGCCCATAATGCGGAAAACCGCAAACAAAGGTTGTTCCATGAAGTCCGCCGTCAGTTTTTGAACCAAGGCTGATTGTGCCAGCAAGTTGTCAATATTATGGTCAGACAAAGGCTGTCTGCTATCTATGCTCATTCGCAACTTTAATGCGGTATCCATATGAGTCCCTCCTCATCTGAGATTCGCCAGCGCCAAATTTCGCAGTGCCTCAATTACCTGCTCCCAAGACACATCGGCGGCATAGACATATTTGCTCTGGTAGCGCCTCCATAAATCGGTTAAGACTTTGTTTTCCGAAATACGCTCGACGACTGTTTCTGCGCCTTTTACCTGTTCGGCAGTCTTTCGCTTTGCGCTTGTTTTCTCCAAAGCCATACGGAATGTTGCGGCGTCAAATTGCTGCGTAGTAGTCAGGATGTAGATATCATAAAAATCCCTCATCCGAGTGTTGGTCAAGCCCCGTGAGACGATGGACTCGAACTTTTCGGCCAGTACGGTTTCAAGATTATAGGCCAGAATGCTGATAGACCTTTCTTCAAACATCAGCTTGAAGCTATATTCAATTTCCTTTGGGGTGACGAAATCGCCGGTTGTAATATCGATATGCATGGTTTGGCGGGTCTTGTCCAGCGCGGCGTCAATCAATACGCGGTATCCGGGATAGTCGGCTTCCTCGCGGATTTCCTCAATCCTACGGAATGTAAAGAGAACGCCGTCGTCAACGGGAACCAGAAGGATGCCCTCGATGATTTCGGTGATTTGTGTTTCGTTAAGCGTCTGTCCCTTGATGGTGGCGTCCAAGTCCATCGTGGTTCTGGTGTCTATACCGACCATCGCAGCGATCAGCATACCGCCTTTCAGGATGAAATTGCTCTTGTACTCCGATTTGGAGATTCTCTCCAAGAACCGTTCGAGCATGAAGCTTCGCAGGATGATTTCCGCCTCCACCCCCTTTGCTTTGGAAAGGTTGCGGACGAGAGCCTTCAGTTGCGTCGATGTTTTCATAAAAGTACCTCCATGTAACTTCTAAGCAGCTTGGTCACGCGGAATGTCTCCGCCATCTCCATCAGCGTGTTCAGATTCTTGTCGCTCCGTTTTGCATAGCGTTTCATGGCATCGGTAACAACCGTGATGTCCATCTGGTTGCGGCTGCGGATGCAGTCGCAAATTGTGCGTTCCAGCCCATAAGTCGTGACGGTATGACCGAATACGGTCTTTGCCTGCGCCATCCCCACTTCATGCAGCTCGCGTTTAACGGTGAAGACATTCAGCCCGTCGTCACGCAGCCTTGCCGCGTTATATCCGGTAGGTACGGTCACGGTATAACTAATAGGGTCTCGGTCGGTAAGTTCGTGCAGGAAAAGCGCCGTCTCATGGGAGTAGATGATTTTCGGTCTCCTGAGCTGTGCGACGTACATCTTGTCGACAAACTCGTCAGGGGAAATATAAACCCCGTGCGATACCCGATCCAGCTCCCCGGCATTTGCCAGAAGGCGCAGACGTTCGTTGGAAACGCCAATTGTATTAGCTTGCGCGGTGGTGATTACACCATCGTTTTGCGTGAGGATTTCCGCAAGTGCGATTGGCAGCGGCATAGCGACCACCTCCTTTGATTTTCATGCAACTATTATAAATAAAACTTGCACGAAAGTCAATAGGTATTGCGATTGAAATTTGATTTTTGTGCCGTTAATAAAATCAATACTGGCATAAAAATAAACCCACGATAGCGAATATAACTCTCCGTGGGTTCTTGCTTTTCTGACTATGCCTGTATTTCAGCGCCGTTCTTAAAAGTGAACCGCACGTCGCTTTCCTTGTAGATTGTGGCGCAGTCCACAAGGCTGTACCAAAGCCACTCGTCAAAATCGGTTATCAGTCCGTCCTGCCTTTGCAGTTCAGCGATGAAAGCGCCCATCATTTCGCCGCGAGCCTTCCGCTCTGAGATAAGCCCCGTGACCTCCTCATAGCGATCCTTCGTCGTATCGAAGCGGGTGACAAGCCCGTCGTAACGTTCTTGGTAATCGGTCTGGTCGAGGGCGAAGCGGGCGTTCTCCTCAATGCACTTCTGCATGAGTTCGGTAATGGGAAGCAAGTTAAGCAACAAGCGTTCTTCACCGTATGAAGCCAAACTATCCGGCTCAATGAACTGCGCTTTTTCGATGCTAAACCCGCTCCACTGATTGCATTTTTGCGCCACAACGGGGTATTTTTTGATGAGCGAGTATTTTCGGAGACTTGCCGCGCTGAATATACTCGCACACGCTTTCAAGGTGAACCCACACCCACGAATCGGGAATATCAAACGGCAATTCCTCATCAATACATACTTCTACTCCGTCGCGGATTTCATAATGGGAATTATCGGTAGTGATAGCGGGCATATAGCGTTACGCAAAAATTATTTTTTCGACTATCCGAAATACCTTTGACATTGCAGAACAAAGGGGGGCTGCCTGCCGGGGTTTCAGCCGGCAAGCAGCCCTTTTTTATGAAATGTACAGTTTGTTAGTCCCCCCGCTGCCTATCCGGGCAGCTCTGCGCGGCGCATCCCGCGCATCCGCAGCATCCGCCTCCTGCGGCGTAGGGGTTCTGCTTGCGCGCCCGCCGCTTGCGCGCGCCGCGCCAGGCGATGAGCCCCACCAGTGCGGCGACGGTCGCGATGATCACTATATCCAGCCAAGACATGGTTCAATCTCCTTGTCGCGTGTATTTGTGCCGTCAAAAACCCAACAACCGTCCTACATTGTATATAAGGAAAGAAACCAGCCACGCTGTGCCGACCCACACGCCCAGGGTGACTGCCGTCCAGCGCGGGCTGCGCATCTCCGCGCGCATGGCGGCCACGGCGGCCATGCAGGGGATGGAGAGCAGGTTAAAGGCCATGTAGCTCAGCGCGGCCAGGGGCGAAAAGCTGGCCGCCAGGGCTGCCAGCAGCGCGCCCTGGGCCGTACCGCCTTCCAGGGCGTCGCCCACCACATCCGGGTTGTAGAGTACGCCCAGGGTGGATACCACGGCCTCCTTGGCCAGCAGCCCGGTCAGGATGGCCACGGCGGCCTTCCACCCATCCGGCCCGGATGCGAACCCCAGCGGAATGAAGAACCAGCGTATGGCGTTGCCGATTGTGGCCAGTATGCTCTGGCCGCTGCCGGCGGCCACCATGGTCAGCCCCCACGTGAAGGAGGAGAGGAACCAGATGGCCATGGTGGCCAGCAGGATCACCGTGCCCGCGCGCACCACGTATTCCCGCAGTTTTTGCCACATCAGCAGCAGCGAGTTTTTCAGCTTGGGCAGGCGGTAGGGTGGCAGTTCGATGATCAGCGGGGCCGCCGCGGTCTTGTAGAGCACGCGCTTGAACAGCAGCGCCGAGACCACCGCAGTCAGTATGCCCAGCAGGTAGATGCCGAACACCACCACATCCGCCTGGCGGGGAAAGAGCGCGGCGGCAAATATGGCCCAAATGGGCGCTTTGGCCCCGCAGGACATGTAGGGGATCATCAGCATGGTCATACGGCGGGTCTTTTCCGTCTCTAGCGTGCGGGTGGCCAGCAGCGCGGGCACCGAGCAGCCAAAGCCCATCAGCATGGGCAAAAACGCCCGGCCCGAAAGCCCAAAGCGCCGCAGCGCCCTATCCATGATGTAGGCGGCCCGCGCCATGTAGCCAGAATCTTCCAGCAGGGAGAGGAAGAGGAAGAGCATCATGATCTGCGGCACAAAGGAGAGTACGGCCCCCACGCCCGCTATCACGCCGTCTATCAGCAGCCCCTGCGCCCAGGCGGATGCCCCGCCCGCGGCCAGCGCGCCGCCCAGCCAGCCGCTCAGCCAGCTGATAGGTACTTCCATCAGCCCCTGCAGGTAGACCCCCGGCCCGGGGATGCCCAGGCCCAGCAGGTTTTCGCTGAAGGTGAGATGAAACATGCAAAACATGAACGCCAGAAAAAGCGGAATGCCCAGCAGCGGGTGGGTCAGCCATTTGTCTATGGCATCGGAGGCCGTGCGCAGCATGCTGGGCCTGCTGTGGATCACCAGGGATTGCGCGTAGGCCGCTATCCACCGGTAACGCAGGGCGGCGATGGCGCTCTCCGGGCTGTCGCCGGGGGGCAAAGCGGCCTGCGCCTGCTGCTGCGCTTCCAGCACCGTGCCCAGGCACCCCGCCAGGTGGGGATCGGCTATGCTCAGGCGGTCGTTTTCCAGCAGTTTGACGGCGTGAAAATGCGCCGATGGGTAGCCTATCGCATCCAGGCTGCCGCGCACGCTGTTGATGGCAGGCCCCAGCACGGATGTATCCAATATGTTGTAGCCGTGCCGTCCCGCGTGGGCCGCGGCCACCGTGGCATCCATCAGGGCTTTTAATCCCTGTCCCCGCAGGGCGGATATGGCCACCACCGGCACCCCCAGCAGCCCGCTCAGTGCCTGACTATCCACCGTGTCGCCCTTTTTTTCTACCTCATCGCTCATGTTCAGGGCGATCACAACGGGGATATCCAGCTCCATCAGTTGGGTGGTCAGGTACAGGTTGCGGGCCAGGTTGGTGGCATCCACGATGTTGATGATGGCATCCGGCGCTTCCTGGGTCAGGTAGTTGCGGCTCACCACCTCTTCCGGCGTGTAGGGGGATAGCGAGTAAATGCCCGGCAGATCCACCAGCACAGCGGCCTCGCCCAAGCCGCGCACAGCGCCCTCCTTGCGGTCTATGGTCACGCCCGGCCAGTTGCCCACGCGGGCGGTTGCGCCGGTCAACTCGTTAAACAGCGTGGTCTTGCCGCTGTTGGGGTTGCCCGCCAGAGCCAAACGCAGGGGCATGGGGGAATCCCTCCTTTGTGATGGCGGTCAGGCTACGGTGATCCTTTTGGCCAGGCCCATGTCAATGGCCAGGCGTCCGTCGTACACGCACAGCACCAGGTTGCCGTGCGTGGCGCGCAGAGGCGTTATGCGCGCGCCGGGCAGCAGGCCCATGGTGTCAAGCTTGCGGCGCAGATCCACATCCAGGTCGCAGGCCCTGATGGTCACTTCTCTGCCTAAGGGGCATTGATGCAGCGTCATGGTGGCGCCTCTTTTCTCTTGTTACCTTACGTTAACGATTATAGGGCGCATCCAAAAGTTTGTCAAGACTAATTTTTGATTTTTGTGATTTGTTTTGTTTTGCCTCGCGCACTTGACAAGCGAAAGCGCCCGCCGCTACAATCATATATACGAAACAAAGGCAGGGGAGGGGACCCATGGCGCGCGGAATGAAAAAGCGGGCGGCGGGCAGGCGATCCAACGCGGCGCTGTGGCTGGCCGTTGCGCCGCGTATCCTGCTGGTTGTGGTGATGGTAGCCTCTCAGTTGACGCTGTGCTGGCTGTTTTTGCGTTTTTTATCGCGCGACGCCGTACCCCTTTACGCGGGGCTGGAACTCCTCAGCGGCCTGGCGGTGGTAGCGCTGCTCAACAACCATCAAAATCCATCTTACCGCTACGCCTGGGTGCTCATTGTGCTGCTGTTAGGTGTGTTTGGCCTGGCGCTGTACCTGCTGTGGGGTAGGGGCAGCCGCTACAACGCGTTTGGCAGGCGCTTGCAGCGCGCGGCTGCGCGGCGTGCGGATGAGGCGCTGCCCTCCGCCGCGGCGCTGCAAGCGCTGGCTGCGGCGCAGCCCCAGGGCCTGCGCGTGGCGCGCTACCTGGCAGGGCAGGGCTTTCCCCTGTACACGGGGTCGCAGTTGCACTACTGGGGCGAGGGCGCCCCGGCTTTCGAGGCCATGCTGGCGGATATGGAGGGCGCGCAGGCTTTCATCTATATGGAATTTTTTATCGTATTCGAGGGTGCGCTGTTCGAGCGCTTCTTGGATGTGATGGCGCGCAAGGCGGCCCAGGGGGTGACCGTGTGCTTGCTCTACGATGATATCGGTTCGCTGCTGACCACGAACCGCGCTTTTTTAGAGCGGTTGCGCGCTGCGGGCATTCAGGTGCGCGTGTTCAATCCTGTGCAGCGTTACACCAGCCAGCTTTACCTCAATTACCGCGATCATCGCAAAATATTGGCCGTGGATGGCCATGTGGCCTACACAGGGGGCATTAACATCGCCGATGAGTACGCTAACCTGTACGCCAAGCTGGGCGGGCACTGGAAGGATAGCGCCCTGCGGGTGGCGGGCCCGGCGGCGCACAGCCTGACGCTGTTTTTCACCCAAATGTGGCAGGCTATGGCCGGGGATGATGCGGAAGCGCCTCTGCCCGTGCCGCCGCCCGCAAGCGGGATGGATGGGCCGGGCTTCGCCCAGCCCTATGAAGACGGCCCGCACAACAACCCGAATAACCCAGCTGAGAATGTATACCGCCAGATGATCGCCGCGGCCCAGCACACGCTGTATATCACCACGCCTTACCTGGTGGTGGATGATATCATGCTCGACGCGCTGTGTGTGGCCGCCCAGTGCGGGGTGGATGTGCGCATTTTGCTGCCCAGCGTGCCGGATCACTGGTACGTGCACCTCACCAGCCAATCCTTTTACGGAGAATTGCTGCGCGCGGGAGTGCGGGTGTATGAGTATACGCCCGGATTCATCCATTCCAAACTGATGGTTTGTGATGGAGCCATGGCGGCTGTGGGCAGCGTTAATATGGACTACCGGTCTTTTCATTTGCACTATGAGTGCGCGGTGTGGGTGGCGGGGGGCGATATGCCCGGCGCCGTGCAGGAGGATATTGAGGCGGCGCTGGCCGTATCCGGGGAGATATCGCTGGCGGCCTGGCAGCGCCGTCCTTGGTATAAAAAGATGGCCCAGCCCGTGTTGAGGCTCTTCGCGCCGCTGATGTAAGAAGCAGGCGAGGATGCGGGTGACCGTGAAGATGCGCGCCCACGGCGAACCGGAGGGCCTGTTATTTTGTACCCGTCTGTGCCCATGGGCACGGGCAAACCCGTCAAAAGCCCCGGCAACGGCGCATGGGGGCGTGGCTGCCGCTGCTCTCCCCAGCCCGCCGGGTGGCGGAACTGCCGGCGCGCACGCCGCAAGCCCGCGCGCTGCCGCAACATTTGTTGCGTTTAGCGCATCTATCATGATATAATGACCCAATACACGGCAAGGTGTTTGTAAAACAAAAATTGGAGGGAAACACATTGATACGAAACCGCGCGCGCAAGGGAACCATTCTGGCGCTGGTGCTGGCGTTGGCCCTGCTACTGGCCGGGTGCGGGCAGCAACCCCCCGCCGCTACGCCCGAGCCCACGGCAGCGCCCACAGAGGCCCCTACACCGGCGCCTACTGAGGCGCCCACGGCGGAGCCGACAGCAGAACCCACGGCGCAGCCCACAGCGGTTGCCACCGCCGCGCCAACGGCAGCCCCGACAGCCGCGCCCACGGCGGAGCCGACAGTAGAACCCACGGCGCAGCCCACACAGCCCGCCACACCCGTACCCGTTGCGACGGCATCCGCGACCGCTGAAGAGGCCCCTGCGGAGGCGAACGGCGACACCGTAGTGGCCACGGTGAATGGGCAGAATATCCTGCGCAAGGATGTGATCGCGGAGATTGAATCACAAAAGCAGGTCTACGCCATGTACATGTCCATGTACGGACAGACCGTGGACTTGACGGATATGGAGCTGCAGCGGGCGATTGCGGAATCCGTGCTGCAGAACAAGGCCGAGCGCATGGTGGTACAGAGCAACGCGCAAGAATTGGGTGTGGCCCAGGCCACGCCGGAGCAGGAGGCCACCATCGCCCAGCAGGTGCAGGCCGACTATCAGCAAAATTTTGATCTGGCCAAGACCGAGATGAAGGAGACGCACCCTGACGCGGGAGAGGATGAGCTGGATGCCTTGACCGTGGCCGAGCTGCAGAGCTATCAGTACACGCCGGAATCGCTGTTGGCCCAGGCACAGTACGATGCGATGTACAGCAGGGTAGAGGAGAGCGTGACCAAGGATGTGACCGTCACCGAGGAAGAGGCCCGCGCTGCTTATGCGGACATGGTGACCAACGCCAAACAGGCCTATGCGGAAAACCCCGACGCCTATGTCAGTGACATGTTGGGCGGCACGCAGATCGTCTACAACCCGCCGGGCTATCGCTACATACAGCACATTATGCTGCAAGCCGCCGCGGAGGAGGAGTTCACCGCCGCCCAGGCCCGCGCGGAGGAGATACTGGCCGAGCTACAGGCAGGCAAAGATTTTCTCGAGGCCATGACCGAGTACGGGCAGGATGCCAGCATGGCCACGTTGCCCAATGGCTACCCCGTTGCCGCGGGCGTGCAGGGCTATGGCGAGGCTTTTGCCACCGCCGCCATGGCGCTGGCCAAGCCGGGGGATATCTCCCCGGTGGTGATGACGGATGTGGGCGCGCACATTCTGCGCTACGCAGCCGACATCGCGGAGGGGGAGACGCCTTTTGAAACAGACCAGGCGTCTTTTATAGAGAGCCAACTGAGCCAGAAGAAGAGCGACGCGTTTGCCGTAGCCAAATCCGAATGGTTGGAGACCGCCAACATCCAAACCTTCCTGGATACGCTGGTGACTGCGCCGCCCGTGGCCGAACCCGTCCCCCTGGCCACCGCCTACGCCAAAGCCGCGACGGATGGCGTTGCCCTGCTGGATAAGCCCTCGGGCACGCCCCTGGCGTTGTTGGCCGCAGATACCGGCCTGACCGTGTTGGGCAAGCTGACCGACGAGGCGGGGGTAACGTGGGCCTTTGTATCCCTTGCGGATGCCCTGCCACGCTACGGCTATGTAAACCTGGCGGATACGGTCCCCGTGGCGGATGAGGCGGCGTTGACCGCCGGCGCTGTCACCGCGCAGGCTGTGGATGCTGCGGGCAAAAAGCCCGTGTTCACCATCGTAATGAACGACGGCGGCCTGATTTACGGCGAGCTGTACCCCGAGACCGCGCCCATCTCCGTGGGCAACTTTGTCTCACTGGCGGGTAGCGGCTTCTACAACGGCACCATCTTCCACCGCGTCATCCCGGATTTTATGATCCAAGGTGGCGACCCGGATGGCACGGGCACAGGCGGGCCCGGCTACAGCATCCAGGGCGAGTTCTCCACGAATGGTGTGGAAAACCCCGTCACCCATGCCCGGGGCATCCTATCCATGGCCCGCAGTGCGGATAATGACAGCGCGGGTTCGCAGTTCTTTATCTGCGTGGCGGATGCCTCCTTCTTGGATGGCCAGTACGCGGCCTTTGGCGGTGTGCTGGGCGGCATGAATACGGCGGATGCCATTGTGGGCACCCCAAGGGATGCCAGCGACAAACCCAACCAGATCGTGCAGCAGATGCGCCTGGTGTACGTAGAGACCTACGGTGCCGAATATCCCTTTGCCAAGGTGGGGGATGCCCCGGCCACGGAGGCCCCGGCAGCCGAGCCTGCGGCGACACCGACCGCCGCGCCCACCACAGCACCCACGCAGGCCCCGGCTGCAACGCCCACGGCAGCGCCCACAGTAACCCCCACCGCTGCGCCGGTGAGCACGCCCGCGGCAACCGCCGCGCCCTGATTCGCGCCGACGCCGGTTGTCGCGCCATGCCAAGGGGATACAAAGACAAAGACCGTCTTGAGTACAGCCTTAAGCGGCGGTTTCCGCCTTCTGCGGCGTAGCAAGCTGCAATCTAAAAGGGCTCTCTGGTCACGCGTGACCAAGGGAGCCCTTTGATGTGTGCACAATTCGTGGCCAGCGGGGGTGAGGGGGGAGCGCTGTCAGTGCCCAAATACAAACCAACAAATGTTGTTTCTCAGGCGTTGGTCGTCAAGCACGAGCTCGCGGATTTGAACAGGAAGCCGGCTTTGCTGCCACGCGCATTCAGCAATGCGCGCCGCTTCTTTGTCGGCTTTCGGTACGGCTTGCATAACCGCGCGGATTGCGTAAGCCGCCGCGCCCAATTCGTGCGCCGCAACGTGCGCGACGACAGCCGCTTGCCCTGCTGAAAGCGCCGCCATGCGTGCCGCTTCCGATACTTCTTTTATCCCCCGCGCGGCGTCTTGCGCCGCGCCCGCGGCTTCTTTGGCCTGTGTCATTTTGATTTCGCCGTTTACCCAGGCACGGGCCGTTTCTATCGCGCGGCGCGGGCGGTCATCGTTCGAAACAGCTTCAAAACAGCATAAGACGTGTTCCGCACATTCTGCCGCCCAAATCGCCAAGAGCCGATGGTGGTCGTCTGTCAATGTGCCGCCCCTGCGGATTGTGATAAACCGTTTGTCGCGGATTGCCGGCAGAATCATGCTTGCGCCCTCACCCTTGCTCGCGCATCAGGCCTTGGCTTCGGCCATTTCCTGTGCCCAGGCCCCGGCTTTCGCCAGGTCATCGGCATTGGGGCGGTTGCGGCAGAAGCACAGAAACCGGCCTTTGCAGAAAAACTCTCTCTCGGAAACCGCGATGCCTTTCCCGGAGAGAATTTCCGTCACCTCGGGAAGCGCGGAATGCTTGCCCATTGCCGTACCAAATACCGCAACCCGCTTGACGATGCCGGGGTTTAGCGTTTGCAGGAACGCCCGCAGTTTCGGGTCAATTTTGCCGCCGTAGACGGATGCGCCGACAAACAGTGTGCCGGTAGCGGCGATTTCGCCCGGCTCATCAACGGCTTTCATCATCGCCCCTGTACGCTGGGCCACGGCAAGCGCAAGTTTTTTTGTGTTGCCTGTTTTTGTGCAGTAGATGACCTGATTCATTTTTGTTCCCCCTTAACAGTTTTTTTGTCTGGCAGGTGGCCGCGCACCGCGCCGGCCCGGCGCCTGTCATGGCACTGGCTTCTTCGGCAGCAGGTATGCCAGTACAGCAGCCCAGTCCGGGAATGTCGCCGTACCGAACTGAATCAATTCTCCCTCGAATTCTCCAGCGCCGTTTTTCGTCCGGTCATCAATCAGGAAAGCCCCCTTGTTCAAGTCCTTATGGTGCGTGATGATGACCCGTTTGTAGAACGGACTATCATTTCCGGCGCCAAAGTACTTCTTGATCCAATCCAGCTTGTCCTGCAGGGCGTCCGGGTTCTTCCATGGCGAGGTGGAGAGGATATACACCTCGTAATGTTCGGCAATCCGGTGAACCGCTTCGATAGCGCCGGGTATTGGATCCATCAGGCTGAAAATGTGCGGCGCTTCGTCCAGGTTGTCTTCATACGCTTTTTGTATCTCCGGGGATAGTCTGTCTATGCCGCTTTCAAAGTCAACAAGGACATTATCCATATCGAAGTAGACGATTTTCTTTTCCGGCCGGTTGATGATTTCACTGTCGCCGACATACTCGAATCTCTGGATCGTCTTGCCGCCAACGTCCATGGGGTTCTCCCACATGGACAATGGACGAACCCAAGTCCCGCGTTCCCCGTACAGCGCTTTATAGATAACCATATCTTCGAGGGATTCGCTATGTTTGGCGAATCCGATGACCTCGTAATGATTGCCCTTGTAGTGGCGGTAAACGCCAAGCTTTAATGGTTGCACGCACAGCCCCTCCAACGCTTTCACATAAAATTTTTGCGTCCTTGGTGGGGCGAACTCGCATAAACAGTTTCCCTGTCCAGATGGGCGAGAGCGAGTTTGCCACCGCTTATGAGCGTTCGTCGCTAATTTTTGGACTAAAAATAACGTCTTGTATTTTAGGCGACGGATCGAAACTGCAAGACTTGAGGGTGCTTTTAACATTGTAGTCACTCATAAACTATGCGCAAAAGAAAACTTTTACGAAGAGTAATGGTCTAGCACTCTAATTCCAGTGTTACCGGGCAATGATCGGATCCCAACACATCGGCCCGTATTTCCGCCGCGGAAACCCGCGGCAGCAGCCGCTCGCTGACGATGAAGTAATCGATGCGCCACCCGATGTTGCGCTCTCTGGCGGTGCCAAAGTAGCTCCACCAGGTGTAGGCATCCCGTGCATCCGGATGCAGGCGGCGAAAGCTGTCTGCAAAGCCGCTACGCAGCAGCTCGGTCATCTGTCCCCGCTCCTCATCCGTAAAACCGGCGTTCATGCGATTGGCTTTAGCGTTCTTAATGTCTATCACTTCGTGGGCCACATTCAAATCCCCGCACATGATCACGGGTTTTTGCGCATCCAAGGCGCAGAGATAGGCCCTAAAATCCCGTTCCCAGGTCATGCGATACGGCAAGCGCAGAAGACCGCGCTGGCTGTTGGGCACGTAGGCGCACACCAGGCAGAACGAGCCGAAATCCAGGGTGATCACCCGGCCTTCTGCGTCGTGCTCGGGCATGCCGATGCCGTAGGTGACGCTCAGCGGTTGCCGCCGGGTGAGCACCGCGGTGCCGGAATATCCTTTTTTTTGCGCATAGTTCCAATAGAACTGATACCCCGGCATATCCAGATCCGGCGCTTCGCCGCTCAGCTTCGTCTCCTGCAGGCAGTAGATATCCGCGTTTTCCCGCGCCAAATAAGGCAAAAACAGACCGCGCGTACCCATGCAGGCCCGCAGGCCGTTCACATTCCACGATGCCAACTTCATTGCGTCCGACCCTCCCCCGCCGCAAAATGGGCCAGCATGGCGTCAATATCCAGCGCGTACAGGCCGGGCACGTGGTAATCCGCCTGCGGCAGCTTTTCCGCCGCCCCCACGCCCACGGCCACCATGCCGCCCCGATGGGCTGCCTCTATGCCCGCCACGGCATCCTCAAACACCGCGCAGGCCGCCGCCGGCAACCCCAGGGCCTGTGCGCCCAGGGTGAACACCTGCGGATCGGGCTTGGCCCGGTGAGCGCTGTTGCCATCCACTATCGCATCCAGCAGGGGGGCGATACCCAGCTTCTCCAAAATCAGCGGCGCGTTCTTGCTGGCCGAGCCCAGGGCTGTACGGATGCCGCGCGCGCGCAGGCTCTGCAGGGTTTCCCTGGCCCCGGGCAACACATCGGCCTGCGTCAGCGTGCCCAGCATCTGCACGTACCAGGCGTTCTTCTTGGCGGCCAACGTCTCCCGTTCATCCGCAGGCAAACCGCCCAGATTGCCCACTTCCAGCAAAATCTCTAAAGAGCGCATGCGGCTGACGCCCTTCAGGCGTTCGTTGTGCTCTGGGGAAAAGGTAAACCCCAGTTCGTCGGCCAGGCGCTTCCAGGCTAAGTAATGGTACTTGGCGGTATCCACCAGCACACCATCCAGATCGAACAGCGCGGCGCGTATAATGGGCAACAGGCCTCTCCCCTATCTTAGACCCAGAGTCTGTTTTAAATAAAATAGACGGGCTGACCGGTCTTGGCGGATGTGTAGATGGCTTCAAGGATGCGCGTGACCATCAGCGCTTGCTCGGGCAACACCAGGGGCGCGGCGCCTTCTGCCAGGGCGCGGTAGAAGCCCTCCGCCTCCAGGTCCTGCGGCTGCTTCTCCGCGCCGTCATAGAAGGCCACGCCGCCAGCGCTCAGTTCTGGCTTGGTGACGTACATACGGGAGAACTCCTCACCGTTGATGCGCAGGCCGTCGCGCATATCCGCGCCGGCCTTGGTGCCGTGCAGGGTGGTCTTGGCCTCATCCACATCCAGAGAGTTGAGCGCCCAGGATGCTTCCAGTACGATGGTAGCGCCATTCTTCATGGTGATGAATCCAACGGCGCTGTCCTCCACCGTAAAGGCCTTGGGATCCCACGGGCCCCAGGCGTTCGCCGCGTTCTGCGTATCCGCCAGTTTGCGGTACACGTTGCCCGCCACGTAGTGCACATCGTAGTTATCCATTTCCCACAGGGTCAAATCCAGGGCATGGGTGCCGATATCGATCAGGGGGCCACCGCCCTGCTCCTCCTCATTGAGAAAGACGCCCCAGGTGGGCACGGCCCGGCGGCGGATGGCGTGCGCGCGGGCGTAGTAGATCTCGCCAAGTTTGCCGTGGCTGCACAGCTGCTTTAGGTACAGGCTATCCGGGCGGAAACGGTTCTGATAGGCGATGGAGAGGGTTTTGCCCGTGCGCCGGGCGGCATCCAGCATGGCCTTGGCATCCGCGTAGGTCTTGGCCATGGGCTTTTCGCACAGCACATGCTTGCCGCTCTCCAGCGCGGCGATGGTGATGGGCGCGTGCGATTTGTTGGGCGTGAGCACGTGCACCGCATCCAGCGCAGAATCCGCCACCAATTCGCGGTAATCCGTGTACACTTTCGCGCCGGGCGCACCGTACTTTTCCGCGGCTTGCTGCGCGCGCTCAGGCACGATGTCGCAAAAGGCGACAAGCTGCACCTGGGGCAGCTTTTGCAGGGCGGGCAGGTGCTTGCCATTGGCGATGCCGCCGCAACCCACGATACCGACTCGAAATTGCTGGTCTGCTGACATTGGGGGGAGCCTCCTTATGTTTGTTGATGGACGCGCCGGGGCGCGTCTCTTGGTGATTATATCGGTTGCGCCAAGGTGCGCAGCGCCGCCACGCTCTGCGCCAGCGCCTCCATGGGCGGGCCCACAAAGGCCTCTTGCTCCACCACCACACCGCGGCCCAGCGTGCCCGCGCTGCGCAGCACGGTGAACAGGGCGGAAAAATCGACGATGCCCTGGCCGATGTTGACGTTGGGCTTTTCATCCGGGCCGCCTGTGTAATCCCGGTTCAAATCCTTAGCGTGGATGGGCCCCACGCGCTGCCCCAGCGTGGCCGCATAGGCGGCGGGATCCACCCCGGCGGCCTGTGCCCAGGCTGTATCCAGCTCCACAACGCCATCCAACCCGTCGGCGATGATATCCAGGGCGTAACGGTTCTGCGGCCCCAGGCGGGCAAACTCTTGCCGATGGTTGTGATACCCTACCCCCACGCCCCGCGCGGCGAACACCGGGGTGACAGCGCGAAGCAGACTATTGGTCTGCTGGCAATCTTCCACCGTATCCGCGCGTGTCCAGGGCACGATGGCGTAGGCCAACCCCAGTGCCGCAACATAATCCGCCGTGGCCTGCGCCTCCTCCTGCGCGAAGCGCTGCAACGGAATGTGCGCGGCAAAGGGCGTCAACCCCAAGTCCATTACCCGGGCGCGCAGTTCCCGGGCGGATAAATCAAAGAACCCGGCAAACTCCACCCCGTCAAAGCCCGCGGCCTTCACCTGCGCCAGGGTACCCCACACATCCTTCTCCAGCAGATCGCGGATGGAATAGAGCTGCAAGGCAATCAACATGGTTCTCCTCCTTTGCGGCGGTTGTGCAACCGTTTGTCCTTATCATACCAAAAGAGGGCAACAATGTACATTCACTTTTTGCGAAAAACCAAAAAATTTCTTCAATTCGCCCCAAAAATCTGCCTGCGAACGCGAGGCCCGCAAGCGGATTGTTTTGACGGGCCGGCCGGGGCTCTACACGCGCTTTACTGCAGCCCCGCTATCAGCACCGATCGCTCGTACATCTCGCGGGGGGAAAGGTTTCGCGCTATCTTTTGTTTCGGGGGCTCCCCATCCACAAAGAGGCCGGTGGATCGCAGCAACAGCTGCAATTCGATGGTGAGGGGGCGCATCTCTCTATCCACCAGGGTCATGGTCTGTACATCCTGCCACTGAATCAGGCAGGGCAGATCCAATAAATCCTGCATCAACCCCACCACCCGCTCCCCATCCGTGCCCAGGGCGCTGTAGCCCAGGGCCGTGGCGCGGGTGATCAGCGTGCCATCCGGCAGAAAGCGCAGCATATCCACCGCGGCGCAGCGCGCCGGATCGGTGATTTGCAGGGTCTCTGCGGTGGCCACAGACACCCGGGTCAGGCTTTGCGGCCGCCAGATGGCCAGGTGCGCGCCATCGGGGCTGATCGCCACACTGCGCGCGCCCTGGGTCTGCGGCACGCGGTAGGCCTGCATGCGGGCGGTATCAATCAGGTACGCATCGCGCGCCAGCAGGCCGCCGTGCCCCTGGCGGTCGTAGAGCAGCGCCATGCTGCCATCCGCCGTCGCTTCCAGCGAGCGAACCTCGCCCTTGCCCATTCTCTGCATACCCAGGGTGTACAGGTTTAGCGCCCCATCCACCACCAGGCGCTCGTTGCTGGGCATGTGCGCCGTGAACACGCTACGGCTGTTGACACACAGCAGGGCATCGCCGTCGCGGGTCATCCATGCCACGGTGTTGCGCAAAGAGCGCCACAGGCTCTGCATATCCCGGCGCGCGTTGGCCGGCCTCGTCTCCGTCAGCGGCGCGGCCAGCACGCCCGCCGCCACCAGCTTCTCCAGCGGGGCGGCGCTGCCCGCCCGCGCCAGCACGCTGCGCGCGGGCTTGGGGTTATCCGCCGATCCG
This sequence comes from Oscillospiraceae bacterium, assembly GCA_031286995.1. Taxonomy (GTDB): domain Bacteria; phylum Bacillota; class Clostridia; order Christensenellales; family Aristaeellaceae; genus JAITTS01. The sequence goes on along the minus strand of JAITTS010000060.1, from coordinate 30,677 downwards.
GAGAAACCCAGGCGCACGCTCAAGCCATCCCACAGGCCATCGCCGTTGGTATCCCTGTTCGCCGGGTTCAAACCCAACCGATATTCGGTTTCTGTGTACAAACCGTCGCCATCGTCATCCACAGGGCGCAAGTACCAATCCGGGTTGGGGATGCGCGTTCTGTTTACGCCGATGTGGCCGATGTAAAAATCTCGCACGGTAAGGTTGCCCGCGCCGTCAAAGATCAGGAAGGAATAGTTGCCGTCCTCCTGCAGGGTATAGCCCCAGCGATTCCTTTCCTGCATGGTGTAGCACTCGCCCAGCACCTCGTAGATGGGCTGATCCGTTCGGGGGTCGATTTCGCGCCAGGCCACCTGCACCAAGGCTACGCCTGTGGCCCGTTCCGGCGGGTTCGCGCCGGGGCGCGGCACATCCCATGTCCTTACGGATGCCTCCACAAAAGGCTCCATAAAGCCGTCATCCCGTGGCGGCGGATCGAGCACCGCATCATCCGCCAGGGGCGGGTAAGTGTCATCCGCGCGCAGGTTATCTATCACAAAGGCCTGCACCGCCACGTTGCCCGCCCGATCCCGTACATGCAGTTCATAGCTGCCGTTTTGGGTCAGCTCGGCCATCCAGTCCGTGCCCTGTCCCCCGCAGGCGATGCGATCCGTGGCCGGGGCCGGGCCTGTAATCCACACATCGCGCACGCCGGATGCGGTCTGCCCCGCGCCGGGCGGGTCGGATACCTGTGCGGTCACCGTCAGGCTGTCGCACCAACCCGTGGGATCGTGATCCAGCGCATCCACCTGGGGCGGCGTGGTATCCGCCGCGCCGGGGTTGGCGTTGGTGATGCTGGTGACGGTCAGGGTAACGGGCACAGCCGGGTTACCCGCCGCATCCACCGCGTGCACCGCATAACTGTCGTTGTCGTACACCGTCACCGTGTAAGCGCCAAGCTGCGCGTCGTAAACGCAATCGTAGCGTCTGCCGTTCAACATGATGTACACTTCATCCACCCCGCTGACCTGCTCGCCGGCGCCCGCAGGGTCGGTTACGTAAATGAGCAGCACGGCCTCTGTCACAGGGCTTTGGGCGCTCTGCTGGATGCGGGTGTCGTTGATCACCGGCGCGGTGGTATCCGGCGGCAGCGCGGCGGCGGCCAGCGCATTTCGGGCGCGCTGGGTCGCCGCCTCTAGAAAGCCCTCGCCTTCCGCCAGCAATTCTTCCGCCCGCGCCAGGGATTCCGCCAGAGGATCCGGCGTAGCGGTGGGCTCGGGCGGCCCGGCCTCCTCCTCTTCCCACGGCAGCGGGGATTCGGGCGGCTGTGTGGCTTCCGGCGGCAGCGTCACATCCGGGGCGGATGTGGGCTCTGGCTGCGCCGTCCCCGCAGGCGACGGGGTTTCCCCGGGCTGCGGCGTCGCCGTTTTTTCCGGACGCACGGTGCGCCCCTCCTCCTGGCTGCCGGGGGACACAAAGGCCCCGCCTACGCGCGGCACGCCATCCTGCCCCACGGGGACATCCTCTTCCCGCCAGGCGGAAAGCAGACTATCGGTCTCTTCTTTCGTCAGCGGAAAGAGCTCCGTGCCGCTGACGTAACCCGTCACCAGCACATCCTCGCAATCCCGCGCGCGCACACGAAACCAATCGGGCGCGTCTTCGGGGGCTTCCTCCCTGGGGGCTGGCTCAAAGGCCCGGCGGCTTACGGCCAGCACCACCTCACCCTCATTCAGGGCCAGCACCTCTTCGGATTTTGCTCTGTCATGGGGTTCGGTGCGCACCTGTGTGGCCGTCATCACGCGCACATAGCCGTGTGTAAAGCCTGAAAACTCGTGTGCGTTCTGCGGCTCGGCTGTCGGTTCCGGGGCAGAGGATGCTTGCGGGGTGTCCGTGCCTGCCGGCGCCTCGGTCTCTTGCGGAGAGCCGGTCTCCTGCGGCACATCCGTCTCCGCCGGCGTTTCGCTCTCTTGGGGGATATCCGTGGGCCGCGGGGGTTCGGTCTCATGCGGCGCGGCGGTCTCGTTCGGGGGCTCTGTCGCGCGCGGGGCATCAGTCTGGCGCGCGGGCGCTTCTGTATGCGCGGGTTCCTCGCGAAGGGGCTGCGGCTGTCCTCGCTCGGGCGGCTGCTCCGGCGCCGCGGGGGCCGGCATAAGATCCGCCTCAATCCCTACCCAAAAACTGTATACGGGCGCGCTGTGCGCCCAAAAGACCAGGCAAAGCAGGGTTGCCAGCGCCCGTTTCAGCGGCCCCGCACCCCGCGCAAAATATTTCCTCATCATCGCTTCCCCCCAATGCCTTTCCCGGTGTTGCGCCCGGGGCCTCCTTCGGATGCCTCCCTATGGCATACAACGGATGGACATGCCCTGATGTTCGCATACTATAGATAGACAGGGACTGTCATCCATCCAACGGCGTGGGCCGAGCTTTTCTTCCTGCCGCCCCAGAAAAAAGCAAAAACCGCCCCCTGCATTGGCGGGGAGCAGCTCCGCAAAATAAAGACTTTCAGTCTAATACAATTTACTGCACAGTGCCCTCCGCGGGCTGCGCGGCCACGGGGGCGGGGTTGGCGCGAAAAGCCAGCAATTTCTGCTTCAACTCTTCCTCCAAACGCACCAACTCGGCCTGGGCCGCAGCGCGGGCAGCCGCGCCTTCAATCTGCACCTGCTTCACCTCATCCAGGGTCTGAATGAGCGCCTGGTTGGTGATACGGATGGTCTCGATATCCACCACGCCGCGCTCTGCGGCTTTGGCGGTCTGTACTGTGCCCTGGTGCAGCGCCTCGGCGTTTTTGCGCAGCAACTCGTTGGTCATATCCGCCACGGCTTGCTGCGCCTGCAGCGCGCGATCCGCGTGGGCCAGGCCCAGGGCGATGACCATCTGGCTCTTCCAGAGCGGGATGGTGTTGGCAAGGGTGGACTGTATCTTTTCAGCCAGCACGTTGTCGTTGTTTTGCATCAGCCTCACCTGGGGCGCCATCTGGATGGAGACCGTGCGGGTCAGCCGCAGATCGTGCACCTTCTTTTCCAGCCGCTCCACCTGGTCGGCAAAGTCGCGGGCGGCCTGGGCATCCACCGCGTCGCCGCTCTCCTGCGCCTTTTGCAGCAGCACGGGCAGATCCTGTTCGCGCAGCGTCTGCGTCCTCTCTTCTCCGGCGGCGATAAACACGTTCAGCTCGCGAAAGTACTGCTGATTCAGCGCGTAGAGGTGATCGAGCGTGCCAATATCATCCATCAACTGGCCCTTGTGCCGCTGCAACGCATCCACGATGACGGATACGTTCGTCTCCACCTTATCGTAGCGCGCTTTCATGCTGACGATCTGGTTCGCGGAGGATTGAAACAGGCGCGCGAAGAAGCCCTGCTTTTCCCCCTTGGTATCAAAGCCCTTCAGTTCCGCCACCAGCTGGGTCAGCATGTCGCTCACCTCGCCCGTATCCCGGGTGCGGATGCCCTGCAGCACCTCATCCGAAAAGCTGGCGATCTTCTGCTGCGCCTCGCTGCCAAAGGCCAGCACCTGCGCGGTATCCCGCACGTCAATGCCCGATGCCAGCGCGTCACGCTTGGCGGCCTCCTGCTCAGTCAGCGTCGCGTCCTGCTGGGGCTGCGCGGCAATCATCTCCGTATCTGTCACGGCGATTCCCTCCTTTTACTATATATGGTAGACTTACTTCTTTATCATACCGCAAGCGCGCATAAAGGGCAAGAGCGCCGGCCCCACGGCCTCATTTTCTCATGCATTTCTCATGCTTCTTTAGCGCCTCTCTCGTGCAAGGGCCTGGCGGAGGCGCTATGATGAGCGTGTACCGGGGCCCCCGGGCAGCGCCACAACCCGGAGCAATTGAAAATAGGAGGGAAACACCATGTATCAACCCTATTACGCGCCTGTCAGCCCGCGCAGCCGCTGGTTCGCGGCGGTGCTGTGCTTCCTTTTCGGCTGGGCGGGCATACACCGCTTCTATGTGGGCAAGGGGGGCTCGGGCCTGCTGTACCTGCTGACCGGCGGGCTCTTTGGCCTTGGCTGGCTGTACGACCTGTTTTGCCTGCTCTTCGGCTGGTTTCGCGATGGCATGGGCCTGCCGCTCATCTACTGACGCACCGCGGCAAAGCAGATACTCCGCGCGGGAGAGACGGCTTCGCCCCTTCCCGCGCGCTTTGTATTTTAGCAAAATTTGTAGATTTTCACATATTTAGCGTGCGAATCTTTAATTCTTTATTAATGTTTATAATAATGAATTGACATGTCCGGCCAGTTATTGTAGATTAATTACTGTACGGTTTTACTGAGGGACCTGTATGCGCGAAAGCCTGTAGGGAGTGTGTGCATGCGGACACTGCGGAGCATGATGCGCAGCAGCGCGTGGGTTGTTGCGGCGTTGGTCTGTATACTGGCCATCGGCCAGTTGTTCGCTGTACAGATAATCTTTGATGCGGGCGTCAACCAGCTGCTGATGCCTACGGATACCGAAAATCAGCGGAACTGGCTACGCCTGACCGCCAACCACATATCCGAAAATTATCTAAGCGAAGTCGCCTCCATCCGCACCCAATACGACGAAACGCTGGCGTGGCTGGTCATGTGGTTCGGCTCCGAAGGCGCGATAGGCGGCGCCCCCCCCAGCATCCCGGATGGCATCAACTGGCTGCACTACGGGCTGGATGGCAGCCTGGCAGGCGCATCTGCCGGCGTACCGAACAGGCTGCGAGCCATGCATTTCTCCGAAGCCGCGGCCGCCGTGTGGGCGCAGCCGTATCGCCGCCAAGCGCAAACATCCAGGGGCGAGCATTGGTTGCTGTACGTGGATCAGGCCACGCTGGATAACGCCCTGCAGCGCGCGGCCATTGACCTGCTCTCATCCTGGCAGCCGGAGGCGCACGCCCTGCTGGCGTGGTTGCAGCGGGATAGCACCTCTGCGCCCATCGCCTACCGCCGATCCATACCTGCCGCCACCCCGGCGGTGTACGGTTACAAGGCGCCCGGCGCCGAACCACTGGCGTTGCCTATGGCGCGCATAGCCAAAGAGCTGGCTTCCATGGATGCCGGCAAAGAACTGTTTTTGCCGGATATCGGCAGCGCGGCCATGCCCCAACCCTGCGCCATCTTTTCTTTGCCCGGCAGCGGGCTGACCCTGTGCGTCAGCATGCGCCAGTTGGAGCCGGATATCCTGAACCACCCGGATATCGCCCGCTTTAACAGCCTGTGCATCACCGTGTTTCTGATAACGCTACTGGTGACAGCGCTGGCGGGCGCGGGCCTGCTGTTCTACCAGTGGCGCACCTATCGGCAAGCTACGCTGGATTGGCAGCGCATGCGCGCGGATCTGGATACCCGCGAGCAATTGGTGGCCGCATCCCAGCAAAAACTGGGCACGCTCTATGGCGACCTGCGCGCGCTGGAAGCCGTGCCCCCCGCCCCCGGCCTTTTGACGCCGGCCGCGCTGATGGCTTGGCTGGATGCGAACTTTGAAACCTTTGCCCGCATCCCATCCGAGGATGTGGTGGGCGGCGCGCGCGCCAGCGCCCTGCTGCTGCTGTGCCTGGATACCCCCGCAGGGCACAACGGTGGCGAGGACACCAGCGCGCTGTTGGATGCCATCTCCCCCATACTGCGCCATCGCATGCGCAAGAATGACCTGGTGGCGCGCTGGAACAACGCCTCCTTCTTGCTGATACTGCCATCCATATCCCTCAAAGTGGCGCTCAACCGCGCGGAATATCTGCGCGCCACCATCGCGGGGCATGCCTTCGCGCCACGCGAAGTGGGCGAAGTGACGGTGACGTGCGGGCTGTCGCTGATGCTATCTACGGATACCTCGTGGCGGCAAGCCATAGAGCGGGCCAAGCACGCCGCATCCAAGGGGCGCGACGGCCAAAACAGGGTTTACCACGAAATTTTGTAACCGGAGGGCTTGCGCGTGCACCGTTTGTTCGATATCCACCCCTGGCAACTGACAGAGCATGGCCTGCACCCTGCGCACATGCGCCTGGCGGAGAGCCTGACCGCCACGGGCAACGGCCTGATGGGCATGCGCGGTAATTTTGAGGAACAGTACACCGGCGATACCCACCGCGGTACGTACCTGGCGGGGATCTGGTTTCCGGATAAAACGCGGGTAGGTTGGTGGAAAAACGGCTACCCCGCCTACTTTGGCAAGGTGATCAACGCCGTCAACCTGCTCAGCCTGCGCGTGCGTGTGGATGGGCAGGATATTGACTTGGCGCGCATGCCCGCCACGGATTTTTTCCGTACCTTGGATATGCGCACCGGGCTGTTGCTGCGCGGCTTTGATGTAACCCTGCCCCAAGGCAGCGTGCGCGTTCGTGTGCGGCGCTTTGTCTCGCTGGCAAGGCCCGAACTGCTGGGCATACGCTACAGCGTCACGCCCAATTTCCCTTGCGCGGTGGAATGGCTGCCCGCGCTGGATGCGGATGTGCGCAACCTGGACAGCAACTATGACGAAATGTTTTGGGATTTTGCGGGCCACGGCGAAACCGATGGCGCGCTGTACGTGGCGGCCCGCACCAAGCCCAACCCCTTTGATACCCCCCGCTTTACCGTGGCGGCAGCCATGGCCACCGCCTTTTCGGGCGCACAGGCGCAAAGAGAGCCCGCCCAGGCGCACCCCGGCTATGTGTGCCAGCCCTATACGGCGAGGCTAAATGCCGGCCAAACCGCCACACTGGATAAGTTTGTGGCCGTGGCCACCAGCCGCACCCTGGCCGATGAGGCCCTGGCGCCCACCGCCTGCGCCCAGGCATTGGCTGCCGCACAAGCGGGCTACGAGGCGGTGCAGCGCGAGCATGAGCGCGCCTGGCAAGCCATATGGGACGAGGCGGATGTGACCATACAGGGCGACGACGCGGCCCAGCAAGGCATACGCTACAATATTTTTCAGCTCTTATCCACCTACCGGGGACAGGATGCGGGGTTGAACATCGGCCCCAAGGGCTTTACCGGCGAAAAGTACGGCGGAGCCACCTACTGGGATACAGAGGCCTACTGCCTGCCCATGTACCTGGCCGTGGCCGGGGATGATGTGGCCCGCGATCTGCTGATGTACCGCTACCTGCAGCTGCCCGGCGCGCGCCACAACGCGCAGCAACAGGGCCTGCCCGGCGCGCTCTACCCCATGGTCACCTTTACGGGCGTGGAGTGCCACAATGAGTGGGAGATCACCTTTGAAGAGATTCACCGCAACGCGGCCGTCGCCCATGCCATCTTCTGCTACACCCAGTACACGGGGCGGGACGACTACCTAAAGCAATACGGCATGGATGTGCTGGCGGGCATTGCCGCCTTTTGGGCCGGGCGCGTGCACTACAACCGGGCCAAGGGCTGCTACATGATACACGGTGTCACCGGCCCGAACGAGTACGAAAACAACATCAACAACAACTGGTACACCAACCGCATGGCCGCCTGGTGCCTGGCTTACGCGGCGGATTGCGCGGCCCTGGTCTCCCCCGAAAAGCGGGCGCAGTTGGGCTTGGATGAAGATACCTTGGCGGGCTGGCGCGACATCGCCAGCCGCATGTACCTGCCCGAGGATGCGCAGTTGGGCGTCTTTGTGCAGCACGACACGTTCTTGGATAAAGAGCTGATGCCCGCATCCGCCCTGCCGCCCGCAGAGCGGCCCATCAACAAACACTGGTCGTGGGATCGCATCCTGCGCAGCTGCTTTATCAAGCAGGCGGATGTGCTGCAGGGGCTGTACGCATTGGGTCACCTGTACGACAGGGAGACCAAGCGCCGCAACTTCCTCTTCTACGAACCCATGACCGTGCACGAATCCAGCCTCTCCCCCTGTGTGCACAGCATTCTGGCGGCAGAGATCGGCGAGCGCGAAAAGGCTGTGGAGATGTACCGGCGCACGGCGCGGTTGGATTTGGATAACATTAACGACGACACGGATGACGGCTTGCACATTACTTCCATGGCGGGCAGTTGGCTGGCCATTGCCCACGGCTTCGCGGGCATGCGCACAGCGGATGGCCTGGCCTTCGCCCCCTTTCTGCCGGATTGCTGGCAGGGCTACGCCTTTCGCATTCACTACCGGGGCCGCATTTTAAGCGTGCAGGTGGATGCCCGCGGCGCTGTCTTCTCTATCCTGCGCGGGGAACCGCTGCCCTTTGCCCTGTATGGGCAGACCGTTCGGGCGGCGGCGGATGCGCCGCACACGCATCTCTTTTAGCGCCGCGGCCATGGGCGGCGGCGCCCTCTGTACCGCCGGCAGCGGCAGCCGCCCCCGGCGATGATGACACAACATGCGCGGCCCCGGTGTGTGAAACCGGGGCCGCGTCGCTGATGATGGGGGAAAACCTTGTGCGCACCGGATACCCTGCCGCATGACGCTGAAAAGGGCTGCGGCGGCTAAGAGAGCAGCACCCGGTCCACATCAAACTTTTTTTTGCGTCTCTCGGCAAACAGGGCCAGCAGCGCCTCCACGGTCAAGCCTTGGCGGGCGGGCGCATCCAGATCCAGCACGATCTCGCCCTCATCCAGCATCAGGGTGCGATTGCCCATCTCCAGGGCGGTAGCGATGTTGTGGGTGATCATCAGGGTGGTGATGGGCGTCTCGCCCCCGCGCACCACGGCATCGGTGATGCGCAGCACCTTGCGCGCGGCCTGGGGATCGAGCGCGGCGGTGTGCTCATCCAGCAGCAGCAAGCGGGGCGGCACCACGGTGCTCATCACCAAGGATACGGCCTGGCGTTCGCCGCCGGATAGCAGGCCCACGCGGGTGTGCAGGCGGTTCTCCAGCCCCATATCCAGCCGGGCCAGCAGGGTACGCGCCCGCTCGCGCTCGCGCCGGCTCAGGCCAAACACCCGGCGCGTGCCCCGCAGCATGGCCAGGGTGATGTTTTCCTCAATGGTCATGCCCGGCGCGGTGCCCGCCATGGGGTCTTGCATCAGGCGGCCGATCTGGTGCGCGCGGCGGTGCTCCGGCCAGTAGGTGATATCCTGCCCGCCCAGCAGCACCCGCCCCGTATCCGGGTAAAACACCCCGGCCACCAGGTTGAACAGGGTGGATTTGCCCGCCCCGTTGCCGCCGATGATGGTGACAAAATCTCCTGCGGCCACGCGCAGGGATAGGTGCGCCAGCGCCCGGCGCTCGTGCACGGTGCCGGGCAAAAAGGTTTTACAAACATCCTCAATGCGCAGCATGGCGGCGCGCCTCCTTGCGCTTTGCCCGGGCCAGGGTGAGGGCGCGGGCCAGGGTGGGCTGCAACACAGCCGCGGCCACCAGCAGCGCGGTCATCAGTTTGACCGCGTAGGCGGGGATGCTGGTCTTGAGCACCAGGGCCACGATGGCCCGGTACAACACAGAGCCGACAACGGCGCTGAGCATACCCCGGGGGATGCCCCCGCCCCGCAGCAGCGTCTCCCCCAGTATCAGGGATGCCAGGGCCACCAGCACCGTGCCCATGCCCATGCTGATATCCGTAAATTGCTGGGCCTGGGCCACCACCGCGCCGGAGAGCGCGCATAGCCCGTTAGCCAGGCACAGGGCCACGGCCTTGGTGACATCTGTGCTGATGGAGGATGCGCGCACCATGCGCTCGTTATCCCCCGTGGCGCGCACAGAAAGCCCCAGGCTGCTGCGGAAGAACACGCACAGCCCCACGCCCAGCAGCGAGACCAGCAGGGCCAGCAGCGCCACCCGGTGCCAGCCGCCAGGCACCAGCGCCTCCATGGGTGTAAACACGGTATCCACACGCATCAGCGGCAGGTTGCTCTTGCCGCCCATCACAAACAGGTTGACCGAGTACAGCCCTGTCATCACCAGTATGCCGGTGAGGATGGGCTGCACGCGCCCGCGGGTCATCAGCAGCGCGGTACACAGCCCGGCCAGCGCGCCGGCGGCAAAACCAAGCAGCAGGCCGAGCGCCGGGTGGCCGCCCAGGGCCAGCGCCGCACTGACCGCCGCGCCCAGGGTGAAGGAGCCCTCGGTGGTCAGATCCGGCGTATCCAGCACCCGAAAGGTGACGAACACGCCCATGGAGAGGATGGCGTAGGCCAGGCCCAGCTCCAGCAAGGTGATGATCTCGCGCGCGGACATGTAAACACTTCCTACATCAATCGTCAGGCTTCATAAAAGATGGCTTCATGGATGGCTTAATAGATGGCTTAATAGACGGCTTCATGAGATGGGCGGACGACACGCGTCGTCCGCCTTAAAGGTATCGCTTACGCTCGCGCATCCATCAGGGGATGGATGCGGGGCGCTGCCCGCGCGGGTGATCAGAGCGCGTCGCCGGTGTGCAGCAGTTGCGCGCCCTGCAAATCCTCGGGGATGGTGATGCCCAGGGCCTCGGCGACATCCACATTGATAATGGGCACACCGCCGGGCAGTACGCGCACGCCGAGTTGCGCCGGGGTCGCGCCATCCAGGTACTCTTGCACCATGGCGGCCACCGCTTTGCCCAGATCCGTGTAGTTGATGCCGATGGTCGCCAAGCCGCCATCCGCTACCATGGTATCCGCGCCCACGTAGACGGGTATCTTGTTATCCAGCCCCATCTGGGCGTACACCGGCATGGCGGAGGCCACCGTGTTGTCGTTGGATGTAAAGCAGATATCCGCCTTGCCCGCCAGGGACTGCGCGGCCTGCGCCACTTCCGCGGTGCTGGATACCACGGCTTCTGTCACTTGCAGCCCGTGGCTTTGGGCATAAGCCTTGGCGGCATCCACACCGGATACAGAGTTGGCCTCACCGGCATTGTAGAGCAGGCCGATGGTGTCAAAGCCGGGGGTCAGCTTTTGCGCCATATCCAAAATGCGATCCACAGCCACCTCGTCACTCACGCCCGCCACGCGCACCGCGGGATCCGGCTCCAGCGGCAACAGTGCGGCCGCGTAGGGATCGGTGACGGCGGCGAAGATTACATCCACGTTGCCCGCGTCTTGGGCGGCGGTGACGGCCGCCTGGGCACAGGGTGTGGTGATGGGGATGAGCAAGGTGCAGCCTTCGCCCACCAGCTGGCTGGCCAGCAGCGGAAGGTTGGGGAAATCCCCCTGGGCGTTGACATAGGTCAACGCAATGCGATCTGTCAGCCCCAGGGCTTTCAGTTCATCCTGGATAGCGGTCTCAATGATCTGCAGCGAGGGGTGATCCATCAGTTGCAGAATGCCCACCTTGATCGGGGCAGGCGCGGCGGCCTGCGCGGGCAGGCAAAACAGACCGATGGTTAAGAGCAGGGTCAGCAGCATGGAGAGGGCGCGCTTCATGGGGATACCTCCTTCATTTCGGCTACCTTCGCCCCCGTTAAAACAAAACAGCCGGACAGACTGGCTGTCGGCTGTGATACACGGCCTACGCTCGTCTTGTCTTCGCTCATCTCATCCGCCTGGCCCACTTGTCACCCTGGGGAGCGGTTTACCAACCGCCCTGTAGGACAACCATGCGCCATGGCCGGATACGCCGGGGGGTGGGTGCTCGTCTGCCCCCTATGATAGCACGCGCGGCGGGTGCTGTCAATCCCTTTTTTTCTTAAACCAATCGTGGGAAAAAGCAAATGCAACATAAGTACTCTATACAAGTTCGAGATTCCGCATAACCTCTTTTTTCGTGCTGAATGCCGCCCCGTGAGCAATTCTTATTTTTCATTTCATCTTTTCCCAAAGCCTTGCATTTGACAGAAAATGATGCTATTCTATATATGATAAAAAAATATCAAAGGGGTGCCGGTGATGACAAAAAGAATCTTGGCGGTGCTTGCGTTGCTGGCGTGCATTGTGGTCTGTGCCAGCTTTCGAACCATGTAAGCACGCCCTCCTCCCACCCTATTGCCACCCTTTGTAGTTACCGCAGCGAAACCGTAGCATTCGGCATAAGGGAAGTGACCTTGCCTAGCGCGCGTAGTAGCAAAGGCGGCAAATTGCCGCCCGCTGTAGCCCACCCGCCGATAAAAGCACCGGCGGGTGTTTTATGTTGCGGCGGCTTTACCCCCGCAAATATCGCGCGCGACAGCGCGCGCGTACCTGCTATCCGATAAAACCGATGTGCGCCATGCCTTCGGCAACTTAGCGCTTGCACTGCCTCTCGCATCATTATTTCGCACGCCGCCATAACCGCGCTTATTTTTCTGCCGGGTGTCGCTTAAGCGCTCAGTACAGCCCTTCCCTTTTTCATAAACGCTTTCTCTCCCTTTACAAGCGCGCCCACGGGGTTTACAATAAAGAAAACATACCGACAGCCTATTCGGGAGGATCCCCCCTTTGAGCTTACAATCACTGCTGGCCCAGGGCGAACCCTTGCTGCTGGATGGCGCCATGGGCACCTACCTGGCCCAGCAGGGCTGGCGCGGCGGCCCCTGCGAGTGGGCAACCCTGCGCCAGCCGGAACTGGTGCACCGCGCGCACCGCGCCTACGCGCAGGCGGGGGCGCGCGTGCTGCGCACCAACAGCTTTGCGGCCAACGCGCGCGCACTGGGCGGCACCCGGCAGGATGCGCTGGCTGTGACCTTGCGCGCGCTGGATATCGCCCGCCGCGCCGCGGGCGATCAGGCTGTCGCCGCGCTCTCCCTAGGCCCCATGCCCGGCTACGACGACCCTGCCGAAGCGCTGGATGAACGCCTGTGGCTGCTGGAGCGCTGCCTGGCCGAGGGCGCGGATGCTTTTTGGTTTGAAACCTTTGCCCAGCTGGAGCCCCTGCTGCCCTGCGCGGCGTTTCTGCGCCGCAGCAGCCCGCGGGCGTTTATCGCCGCCACGTTCGCCTGCTCTGCGGATGGGTACACCCGGGCCGGGCTCTCCGTCGCCCGCGCGCTGAACCAGCTTGGCAAGGAGAAGGCGGTGGATATCTGCGGGCTCAACTGCGGCCTGGGCCCCACTCACCTGGTAAGTCTGCTGCGCGCCCTGCCCGCCGCCGCGCGCGAGGGGCTGCCGCTGGCCGCGCTCCCCAACGCCGGCTATCCTCGGGGCGAGGGGGATCGGGCCAGCTTTTCCGCCGCGCCCGGGTACTTTGCCGATACCCTCGTGCGGGCGCTGCCCCTGGGCGCGCGCCTGCTGGGCGGCTGCTGCGGCACCACGCCGGATCACATCCGCGCCCTGGGGCAGGCCATGGCCGCGACGGGCGCGGATTGCGCGGAGCACAGCGGCACCGCGCATGCGCCCGCGCCGTCCCCCGCACGCGCCGCGCCCGCGCAGAGCCCGCGCAGCCGCCTATCCGATGGCATGGCGCAGGGCCGGTTCGTCACCCTGGCAGAGCTGGAGCCCCCGCGCCACGGGGATCTATCCGGTTTTCTGCAGGCCGCCTACCGCCTGCAAGTGGCGGGCGTGGATGCCCTGACCGTGCCGGATTCGCCCCTGGCCCGGGCGCGCATGAGCTCCGTGCTATGCGGGGCCCAGGTGATGCACAGCCTGGGCATGGAGACCGTCCCCCACCTGTGCTGTCGCGACCGCAACATCAACGCCCTGCACGGGGATCTGTTGGGCGCACACGCATCCGGCCTGCGGGCCGTGCTGGCCGTCACAGGCGACCCCATCCCCGAGAGCGACCGGGGGCACGTGCATGGCGTGTTCAACCTCACATCCGCCCAGCTCGCCGGGCACATCAGCCGGATGAACCGCGACCTGTTCGCGGATGATCCGCTGACCGTGGGCGTGGCGTTTCACCCCGGCGCGGCCCAGCCCCAGGTGGAACTGAAGCGTCTGGTGCAAAAACAGGCCCAGGGCGCGCGTTTTGTGATGACCCAGCCCCTGTTTGACCCGGCAGCCCTATCCGCGCTGGATGCCGCGCGGGCCATGGGGCTCTTCGTGCTGGCGGGCATCATGCCCCTGGTCAGCCTGCGCAACGCCCAGTACATGCACAACGAGGTGCCCGGCATCCGCATCCCCGACGCGTACCTGGCCCACTTTGAGGCGGGGCAGAGCCGGGATGAGGCTGCGGCCGCGGGCGTGGCCATCGCCGCGGAAATAGCCGCCTGGGTGCGCCCGCACGCCGATGGGTTTTACATCATGACCCCCTTTCAGCGCGCGGATGTGGTGTGCGCCCTGCTTGAGCGCCTGCGGGAGGACGGCACCCTGGCCTGATCCCGGCTGTGCTATAGGTTATAAACCAGAAATGACCGATGAGGAGGATCAACCCTATGCAGTATCGCACCATGGGCAACACGGGCATCCAAATTTCCGCACTAGGGTTCGGGGCCATGCGCCTGCCCTCGCGCAGGGTGGATGGCAAAGAGGTGTTCGACCACGAGGCCGGCGCGCGCCTGCTGCGCCAGGGGATAGATGCGGGCATCAACTACGTGGATACGGCCCCCTATTACTGCGAGGCCGAAAGCGAGCTGATCGTGGGCGAGGCCCTGCGGGATGGCTACCGCGACCGCGTCTACCTATCCACCAAGCTGCCCGGTGAGGACAGGGGCTACGACGCCAGCCGCAAGCGCCTGGAAGCGTCCCTCGCCCGCCTGGGCACGGATCACATTGATTTTTACCATCTCTGGGGCATCTCGTGGGATCGCTTTGAGACCCAGGCCCAACCCGAGGGCCAGGTGCGCATGGCCCTGCAAGCCAAGGAGGAAGGGTTGATCCGCCACCTCAGTTTCTCCTTCCACGACGCGCCGGAGAACCTGATCAAGTTTGTGGATACCGGCCTGTTCGCCAGCGTGCTCTGCCAGTACAACCTGCTGGATCGCACCAATGAGGAGGCCATCGCCTACGCCCACCAAAAAGGGCTCGGCGTGGTGATCATGGGGCCTGTGGGCGGCGGGCGGCTGGGCGTGCCATCCCAGGTGGTGCAGAGCCTGCTGCCGGGCAAGCTGCAATCATCCCCGCAGATCGCCCTGCGCTTCGTGCTGACCAACCCCCACGTCACTTGCGCACTCAGCGGCATGGGCAACCTGGCCATGGTGCAAGAGAACGCGCGCGTGGCCGGCAGCGCCGAGCCGCTCACCCCCGATGAGCAGCAGCGCATCGCCCAATCCATGCAGGAGAACAAAAAGCGCGCCCAGCTCTACTGCACGGGCTGCAACTACTGCATGCCCTGCCCGGCAGAGGTCAACATTCCCCTCAATTTCGAGATTATGAATTATCACCAGGTCTACGACCTGACCCCCTACGCCAAAGAGCAGTACGCGGCCATCGGCCGGTACCCCTGGATGCCGGGTAAGCCCGCATCCGCCTGTGTGGGCTGCGGCCAGTGCGAAAAAAAATGCCCCCAGCATCTCAAGATACGGGAACAACTGGCGCAAACGGATCAGGCCTTGGCGTAAGCGGGCGGCGAGGCCTCACTCATCTTCCACCACCACATGCGGCGTGCCGGCCACCTGCACTTTGATATCCACGGGCATGCGCGCCGCGTCCGTGTCATCCGCTTCCATATCGCGCGTCAGCACCAGCCCAAAGGCCAGGGTCTGGGGCCTGCCGGCCAAAAAGGCGCGCTCACGCACATAGCTCAGCACGCCGTAGCGCGCCTGGGTGGTCGCAAGCTCCCGCACGCTGCTGTCGGGCAGGTATTCCACCAGGCGTACCTGCAAATCCGGCATGCCGATCAGGGCCTCCATGCAATCGGTGTTGATGGTCAAATCCATATCCGCATCCATGGCGCGCTTGCCGCTATCCACATTGGTCACGTTAAACTTGCAGGATGTGGGCTCCCCCGTGCTCAGCAGCCGCCTAAAGCGCTGCGGCGCGTTGCCGCCCAAGTAAAAAGCCTTGTGGGCATCCTCTTCACCCGGCAGCTGGTGATCAGCGGGGTTCACAAAAAAGGACAGCGCCACCGCCACCAACGCCGTGGTGGCCAGCAACGCTGCCAACGTACCCACAAAATACCTTTTCATGCCGCCCGCCCCTTGGCGCCCACCCCCGGCGCCCGCTTGTTTCTTTGTATAAATTGTATCATGCATACGCCCATATGTCAAACCCCGCCGCCCGCTGCCGGCGGCGGATAAGCATGCAATCCCCCCTTTATACGCTCGCGTCAACGCCCCCCGCGCGCGCAAATTTCATTTGCAGCGCCGCCAAATTATGTTATACTATCCATAAGGCACCATGTGTCGAGTTTTGTCGTATCGTACGCCCCGCACGGCGGCGGGAAAGGATGGCCGCATGCTTCCCACCCAGGTTTCCGGCACTGCCAGGCAGAGCGCGTCCGCCCCGGGGCCAGCCGTCATCGGCACCCTGTGGCTGCGCCTGCTGCTGACAGTGTTTGCGGTGCTCACCGTTCTGTGCTGCATCCCCCTGGGCGGGCGCATCCTGCCCATGGCGGTGGTGCTTTCCATGCTACCGCTGCTGGTGCTGATGTGGATCAACCTCTCATCCCTGTTGCGCCGCCGGTGGCTGCTGCGCGGCACGCTGTTTTTTTGGCTACTGTACCCCACTGCCATCCAGTGGGCCTTCGGCGGCTGTGAGGAAGGCCTAGTGGTGGTGAGCGTGGCGTTGCTCACCCCCCTGCTGGGCACCATGGCGCTGCCCGATCAAGAGGAGTGCCGCTTCTGGCAGGCCCTGCACAGCGCCATGATGACCCTGGGGGCCCTGGCCGAAGGCGTCTTTGTATCCCCCGGCGCGCTGACCATCACCATCGGCACCTACGGCACGCTGCTGGTGCTGAACTGGGCGCTCTCCCTGGGGCTGGAGCGGATAGCCCACCAGACCCTGCAAGCGGTAGAGAAGGCCCGCGTGCTCAACGAGCAACTGCTCGATACCCAGTACAGCCTCAGCGAGGCGGATAAAGTCAAGAGCGATTTCTTGGCCAGCATGAGCCACGAAATACGCACCCCCATGCACGCCATATCCGGCATGGCGGATATGTTGCTGCTCAGCGACCAGCTGGGCCCCACCGAGCACATGCAGGCCGAAAACATTAAGCTGGCCTCACAAAACCTGCTGGGGCTGATCAACGACATTCTGGATATCAGCAAAATAGACGCCGGCAAGATGGAACTCTACGAGGATCGTTACGACTTCCCCACCATGTTCCACGACGTAGTCTCCATCATCGGCATGCGCGCGCAGGAGAAGGGCCTCGCCTTTCTGACCCAGGTAGACCCGGATATCCCCAAAGAGATGATCGGCGACAGCCAGCGCATCCGCCAGGTGCTGCTCAACCTGCTGGGCAACGCCGTCAAATTCACCCAGCAAGGCTGGGTGCTGCTGGAAGCGCAGCGGCTCTACCAGGATAACCAGCTGCAGCTGCGCTTCGCTGTGACGGATACGGGCAACGGCATCCGGCCTGAGGATATCAGCCGCCTCTTCGCCGCCTTTGAGCAGTTGGATAGCACCCGCAGGCAAAACCAGCACGGCACGGGCCTGGGCCTGGCCATCAGCAACAAATTGGTAGAGTTGATGCGCGGCCGCCTGGATGTAGCCAGCGAGTTTGGCGGCGGCACCACCTTCAGCTTTGCGATCCCTCAACAGATGGTGGATGACGCCCCCATCGCCGGGGTGCCCGACGCCAGAGAGAAACGCCTGCTGATTTGCAGCGACAACAGGGCGCTGTGCGAAAACGCCATTGAGATGGCTGCCAGGCTGAAGGTGAAGGCCGTGCGCGGCCTGCCCGCCCAGGCCACGGGCTTCACCCACATGCTGGTGGATCTTTCCGCCGAGGCCGCCTACACCTGGGTGCGCCAGCCCACCCCGCCGGGCTGCCAGCGCGCGCTGCTCATTGAGCCCGGCTCCACGCTCACGGCCTACATCCGCATGAACGACCGGTTGCTGTTCTCCCCCCTGCACGTCATCGCCCTATCCGCGCTGCTCAATGACGCGCTCTCCGGCAAGGCCGCCACCCCGGCGCGGCAGGTGCGCGAGTGCATCTTTCAGACCACGGATGCGCGGGTGCTGCTCATCGATGACAACGAGGTGGGCAGCCTGGTCGCGGCCAACCTGATGGCCCTGTTCGGCCTGCAGGTGGATAAGGCCAGCAGCGGCAACCAGGGCATCACGCTGCTGGAAAACACGGCCTACGATATTGTGTTCGTGGATCACATTATGCCGGATATGGACGGCATTGAGACCATACGCACCATCCGCGCCATGGGCGGGCGATTCGCACAGCAGCCCATTCTGATGCTCTCGGCCAACGTTATGCCCGAATCCCACCGGGCCTTTCTGGCGGCGGGGGCCAGCGACACCCTGGCCAAGCCCATTGAACTGCCGCGGCTGAGCAAACTGCTATCCACCTACCTGCCGGAGGGAAAGCGGCTGGATATCCAAAGCCCCGGCGCACAAAACAGCTTTTTACAGACCCGCCTGCAGCAACTGCACCAGGCGCTACGTCCCCTGGCCCTGGCCAAAGCCGCGCAGCTGTTGGTCACGGGCGACATTGAGCGCATTGATCAGTACCTAATGGATGCGCAGAGCGCCGCGGCTGCCCTGGCCCCCTACCTGGCCGCCCTGCGGGATGTGGTGCCCCGCATCACCCGCTACCACACCCTGGGGCGCCCCTTGCGCACCTTGCACGCGTTGCTTGATCAGGTTGGCGAAGCCCGGCTGGCCACCCGGGCAAAGCTGCTGGCTGAAGCCCTGGCGAATGGCGAGCTGGGCTTTGCGCGCGAAAACCTGCCCTTCTTCGTCACAGAGCTGGGAGCGTTCCACACCGACCTGCAGGAGGCTCTGACCGCATCCAGCCTGGCGAGCATCCGCCGCACACCCGAGGAACTGCTGCTTGAGCGCCTGATCCAGGAAGCGCGCGAATCCCGGTACACGGATGCCACCCAATCCCTGGCCGATCTGCGCGACACTGCCGCCTACCTGGCGCAAGAGCAGCTGGCCACGCTCTTTGACGCATTACAGACCTTTGATTACCGCGCCGTAGAGCGCGAGGCCACGGCCCTGCTGCAAAAGCTGACCACACCGGTGCAAGAGACGCAGGAAGAGCCTCCCTCTTCCGTACAGGATGCGCCCCAGGCCCAGGCGGATACCGCCATCACAGACAGCGAGGTGTTGCCCCATGTTTAGTGACCGCAAAAATATCCTGGTGGTGGATGACGACAACATCGTCCTCATGCTGGTGCATGGTCTGCTAAAGGATGCCTACCAGTGCGTGCCCGTGCGCAGTGGCGCGGAGGCACTGCAGTACCTGGAGCAAAACAGCGTGGATTTGATGCTGGTGGATGTGGAAATGCCCGCCATGAGCGGGCAAGAGCTGGCCCGCGCCGCCCACGCCATGCCCCAGCAGGCGCGGGTGCCCATCATCCTGATGACGGGCATGATGGATATCGCCCAGCCCATGGCGGATATGAACGACCCCTGCGTGGTGGATATTGTGCGCAAACCCTTCCAACCCGCCGCGCTGCAGCGGATGATCGCCCTGTACCTGGAACTGTTTGATCTGCGCGCCCAGGCCGCCCTGGTCGCCGAGGAACAGGCCAGGGCAGCGCTGAACGAGCGCAACCTGCTCACAGCGCTCTTCGCCAACCTGGTGGAGTACCGCGACCAGCCCAAGGGCCTGCACATACAGCGCATGCAGGCCGTTACGCGCAAGATCATTCTGGGGTACAACACGCTCTTTCCAGATCGCCTGATCGCCGAGGAGGACGCGGCGCGCGTTGTGCTGTGCTGCCAGCTGCACGATATAGGCAAGGTGGCCATTGCCGACGCCATTCTGCTCAAGCCGGGCCGCCTGACCCCGGAGGAATACGACATTATGAAAAAGCACACGGTGTACGGCGCACAGGCGCTGGAGACACCGGATGCCCAAGACCCGGATGGCATGCTGGCCACCGCACGGCAAATCGCCCTGTGCCACCACGAAAAGTGGGATGGTAGCGGCTACTCCAGGGGCCTGCGGGGCGAGCAGATCCCCCTGGCGGCGCGCATCGTGGCCGTGGCGGATGTGCTGGATGCCATGATCAGCCTGCGGCCCTACCGCCGATCCCGCTCCTTCGACCAGACCCTGCAGAGCATGCTCGAGGCGCGGGGCAAGCACTTTGATCCGGACATCATCGACGCCTTTCTGGATCAAAAGGCCGCCATACAGGATATCTACCTCAGTTTTGCGGAGAAGATCAACCCATGATGGACAGGTGCGGCAAGGCGGGCGCACCACAAAGGGGCGCGGGCCGCGGATCCTGGCGCGTTTTATCCGCGGCCTTTTTGCTGCCCGCCTGCCTCTGGCTCACCCTGGCCGCGCTGCGGGGCTGGGCGCCCTTCGGCCCCCACAGCGTGGTGCTGGCGGATATGCGCAACCAGTACATCAGCTTTTTTGCCTACCTGCAGGGCGTGCTGCGCGGGCAGAACAGCCTGCTCTACAGCTTGGCCAAATCCCCCGGCGGCAACATGTGGGATCTGGCCGCCACCTACCTCTTCAGCCCGGTCAACCTGCTGGCAGGGCTCTTCCCCGCCGCGCGGCTGCCCGAAGCGCTACTGTGCGTGGTCACCCTCAAAACCGGCCTGTGCGGGCTGACCTGCGCGCTGTTTTTGTGCGCGCGGGCGGAGGACGGGCCGCCCTTCGCCACGCCTGTCACCGTCGCCCTATCCACCGCCTACGCCCTATCCGGCTACACCACCCGCTACTTCAGTAACGTGATGTGGCTGGATGGGGTTATTTTACTGCCCCTGGTTGCCCTGGGCCTGCGCCGCCTCTTCGCCGGGCGAAGCCCGTGGCTGTACCTGTTCAGTCTGGCTGGGGCGCTCATCACCCACTACTACATCGGATACATGCTGTGCCTTTTCTCGGCCCTGGCCTTCGCGCTGGGGTGCCTGGCGGGCGCGCCCAGGCGGCACACCCTGGCCTGGCTGGGGCGGCGTGCGGGGCTGTTCACCCTGGCATCCCTGGGCGCGGCAGGGCTGGCGGCCTTCGTGCTGTTGCCCGTGTTCGCCTCCCTCTCATCCGACAGCAAGGCATCCTTGGGCGTGCTGCAAAGCCTGGCCGCCCTGCGGGGCACGGATGGCGCACCCCGCCTGGGCATCCTATCCGGGCTGCTCACCGTGCCCCTGGCCACGGAACAGGACGCTTTCCCCGCCATCCCCGCCCTGTTCTGCGGCGCGGGCACAACAGCCCTGACAGGCCTGTACTTTTTAAACACACAGATACGCTGGCGCGAAAAACTGGCCGCCGCCCTGCTGCTCTTCGCGCTGATCACCAGCTTTCACGACCCCGGACTGAACCTGATCTGGCACGGCTTTAACAGCCCCATGGGCTTCCCCTACCGCAACGCCTTTTTATTTCCCTTTTGCGCGGTGGCGCTGGCAGGCCGTTGCTGGGCGCGGCGCGGCGGCACACGGCGCTGGCATGGCCTCGCAATCGCCGTCGCCTTCGCGGGGCTCGCGCTGCTCATCGCCCGGCGAGAGGGCTTCGACGCAGCCGCCCTGCCCTGGCGCGCGCTGGATGTGGCGCTGGTGGCGGGTTGCTGCCTGCTGATCACATGCGGCAAGCGCCGGCCGGCTTGCGGCGACCCTGCGCCCAGGGCGCGCGCCGTAGCGGCGTGGGGCCTGGCGCTCATCCTCTGCGCGCACCTTCTGCTGCAGGGCGAACTGACCATCCGGCGCATACAGGCAGGCACCTTTCAAATGAACCGCGCGGCCATTGCGAACCGCATCACCCAAAACACTGCCTTGGCCCAGGCCATCCGCGACCGGGATGGCGGCCTCTACCGTATGGAACTGCCCCTGCTGAACGCCGACGACAGCCTGGCCCTCGGCTACCCCGGTCTATCCAACTTCTCCTCCGTGGCGCGCCAGGGCCCGCTGGCCCTTTTCGGCGCGCTGGGCTACAGCAGCAACGGCATATCCACAATCCTGTACTCCCCGCACACGGGCATCGCCGCGGATAGCCTGCTGGGCCTGCGCTACCTGGCGCTGGAAAACACCCCGCCGCAGACGGATTGGCGGCCCCTGTTCACCCAGGGCAAGGCCACCGTGTACGAAAACCCCTACGCCCTGCCGCTGGTGTTCGCGGCCGACGCGGAGGTGATGCGCGCGTGCCTGCCCACAGACACTCCCTTTGAGGCCGTGAACCGGCTCTACAGCGCAATTCTGGGGGAAGAAACCACCATCCTGCGCCCGCTTACGGGCGATGTAACCCCAAGCAATGCCCGCCCAGCGCCCCTGGGCGACGGCACAGTGTACCACAGGCAGGATAAGGCCGCGCCCGCTGCTATCACCGCCGCAGCCAGGGACGCAGCGGCGGGGCCGGTGTACGTGGATATCGAGGTATCCGGCATGGGGCAGCCCGCGCGCGTCAGCGCGGGCGGGCAGGATATGGGGAATTTTTATAGCTACCACCGCCACAACCTGTTCGCCTTGGGCGAGACCACGGATGTAACCGTGCGGTTTGAGAGCGATTACCTGCGCATCGCCCGTTTTCAGTTCGCGCAGCAGGATACACAGGCGCTGGCCCGGGCTGTGGAAATGATCCGCGAGGGCGGCGCGCAGATGCGCCTGCTATCCGGCAGCCATCTGGCGGGCACTGTGCATGTGCCGCCGGGCAAGACAGCGCTGCTGTGCACCTTCCCCTACGACGAGGGATGGCGCGCGCGCGTGGATGGCAAGGATGTGGCGCCCCTGCTCAGTCTGGCGGCCTCCCCTATGCGCGCGGGCGGCGAGCCTGGCGCACCCCTGCCCAGCCTGATGGTCATCCCCATCACACCGGGGATCCACGCACTGGATCTGCGGTATACGCCGCCGGGCCTGGCCGCCGGGGCATGGGTCAGCCTGGCCACGGCCGCGCTTATCGCGGGGATCGCGGTATGGCGCAAAGCGCGGCGGAGACCGCTGGCTGTGGCAAAGCCTATGGCAGACTGAAAAAAGCCCTGAACATGGTAGAGACGCTCAAAACGGCGGAATGATAGCGCGCAAAAAACCAGCCTCAACGGCCCCCGCCCGCGGCACACCGGGCCACGGATGCGCCGCGCACAAACTGTATGGGCAACAGGGCATGCCGGGGCGGGGCCGCGGGATCCATCATGGCCTCGTACAGCATCGAAAAGGCGTTCTTGCCCAGGTTGTAGGCCCCAATATCCACCGTAGTGAGGGGCGGGTTGGTGTAGCGCCCGGCCAGCACGTGGTTAAAGCCGGTGATGGATACATCCCCGGGCACGCGCAGCCCCAGACGCGCCAGCGCGCCCATGAGCCAAATGGCCAAAAAGTCATCCCCCGCCACCACGGCGGTCGGCGCGTTGTCGCTGGTAAACAGGGCCGCCACCCGCTCCGCATCGCTCTGCCCTTCGTTAAACGGGCTTGGGATGATCATACCGGGGTCGCAATCAATGCCCGCGGTCGACAGCGCGCCAAGGTAGCCCTGCAGGCGCTCCACCGTCACCCGAAAATCCGGCGCGGAACCCAAAAAAGCAATGTGGCGGTGCCCCAGGGCGATGACGTACTCAGTCATCATGCGGCCCGCGTACACGTTGTCATTATCCACCCAGTGCACAGTGTCATCCCGCTCCGGATGCCCCACCACCACAAAGGGCACGCGATGGGTCAGCAGTTCCTCACTGACGGTATCCGATACGCGGCTGGCCAGCAGAATCAGCCCATCCACCACCCCGCCGTAGACCAGGCGGCGCACAATCTGCGCCTCGTCCTTGCCCGGCGCGGGGTTGGCCAGCAGAATATGATAATCCCGCCCCGCGGCCACGGCCCCAATGCCCCGCAGAACCTCGGGGTAAAAGGGATGCTCCAGCGAGGTGTCGATGGCCTGGGGGAACACCACGCCCACAATGTGCGTTTTGCGCTGCGCCAAGGATCGCGCCAGGTGATTGGGCTGGTAGCGCATGCGCTCCATGGCGGCGCGCACACGCTGGGCGGTGGCGTCGCTGATGCGCGCGCTGCCCGCCATCACGCGGCTGACTGTGGATGGGGAAACCCCCGCTTCCCTGGCAATATCCTTGATGGTCACCTTCACGGGCGGCCCCCCTCTCCGGCCTAATCGGCCTTCGCCCCCGCCTCGCCCCGCAAGCAGGTGGCTACTTGCACCAAACCCACCAGCATGCACAGCACACCGGCGGCGCAAAAGGCCAGATCCGGCCAATCCAGCTCGTCGCTCTGCCACAGGGTGAACATCTGCCACAGCATCCGCCCGCCGCTGACCAGTGAGAGAAGCGCCAGCGCCGCGGCAATGACCGCCAGGCAGCGCCAAGCGCGCCCGGCCCGGCGCAGCCAGGCCACAGCGGGCAGCACGAGGGCCGCGCACAGCCCCGGTGAAACCGCGCCGAAGAGCGGCCAGATCATATCGTAATTCAGGTACTCCGTCACCAGCCACGCGCCACCGGCCGTGACCCCTGCGCACACGAGCCGCGCGGGGGCAAAGCGCTTATTTGACAGCCATCCCCCGGCAAAAGCGCCCCGCAGCAGCGCGCAGCCCAGGCGTGCGGCCACATCCAGCGCGCTCATGGCGCACAGCGCGACCACCAACATCACCCACACAGCGGCCCATTCCCGCGCCAAACCCGCCTGCGCCAGGCCCAGGGCGGCCAGGGCGGGCTCCAGCGCCTGCACGGCCAGGTCGGCCAAGGCGCGCACGGGCACGGGGGCGAGCAGCGCGCCGCCGGCGGCTGGCTCGCTGTAGCTGCCCAGGGCCACCACAAACACCAGCCCTACCCACGCGGCGAGCAGCGCCCCACCCAGGCCCACACGGGCAGCCTGGGGCTCGCCCGTCAGCTGTGGTGTGTTGCGCCCCGCTGCGGAAAAAAAGCCCAGCACGCCCGCGCCGCCGGCCAACCCTATCGTGCACAACGTTGGCAGCATGGGCGGCATGCCCGGCGCAGCCGTGCCCAGCCACAGGGGCGGTGCAACCGCCACGCCGCCCATCCAGGCCCCTGCCGTAGCGGCAAGCGCCAGGGCCAGGGTCAGCAGCCCCGCCAGGGTATCCCGGGGACGGCTGAGGGTGACGGGACGCACAAACATGCCCACCACGGCGTACACAAACAGCCCCCGCCGCCATTGCCCCACAGTCAGGCGCAGAGGGTACTGCCAGGCCAGCGCCGCCCAATAGGCGATAAACAGCGCCATCACCAGCACGCCCGCCAACAGGGACGAGCGCCGCACGCGAAACACCGCCTGCCCGAAGACCAGCGCCAGCAAAGATACCGCCACCAAGGCGCCCGCCGTCACGCCCCGGCGCGCCGCCTCCCACTCGCTGGTCTCCCGGGCGGCGTTAAAGGCGGGCAAATCCACATAGTCCATCACATCCACAGGCTGCTCGCCCCGGTAACTTGTCAAGGCGTCAACCTGGTTGTAGCGCTCCTCATCGGCCAGATAATCGCCGGGCATCACACGCGCGGGGATGCCATCCAGGCTGCCGGCTACGGTATCGAGCATCACGGCCAGGCACAGCATGCACAGCAGCCACGCGGCCAGCGATATCGCGCGCACCCCCCGTTCCCCCAGCTGCCCGCGCAGCATGGCCGCCGCGCCCAGGCCTTTTGTGCGCGTGGGCAGCCAAATCAGCGCCGCGGTGGGCAGCGCGCTCAGCAGCATCGCCCCCAGCAGCACCCACAGGGCCATGGGGCCTACCCCATACACAGCGGCCTGCGTGTAATTGACCAAGGGCACCCCGCACAGCAGCGCCACCTGTGCCATCACCAGCACCCAAACCGGCGCGGATCGCCTATCCGCCACCGCCTGAATGCGGTAGGGATCCATACCAAAGCCGCGCGCGCAGTAGCGCCGCCACAGGCGATACCACACAAACAGCATCAGCGCCGCGCCTGCAAGCCAAAACCCGCCCAACAGCGCCATGGATGGCCCCCTTTCCGCCCCACCCGCGCGTGACATGCCGGGACGGATGCTTTCGCTTATTATACAGTATACACACGTTATTTTGCAACAACGGGCCCGCTGTGCGTCAACCAGCCTGGGCGCGCGCAAGCATAGCCCCAGCCGGAGCCGGGGCTATGCTGTGCGCCTGTAGCCTAAATATCATCCGTGCCTGCCCCGATCACATCATCCGGGATGGTGATCTGGCTGGGATCGGCCACCTTGGCCGGTGGCAGGCACCCGTAGCAGGGGATGAGCTTATCCGTGGGCGACACGTACAGCTCCTCAGCGGCCAGCGGCGTCAGGGGTAAAAAGCGCTCTCTGACGGCGGCGCAGTTCTGGTCGCTGTGGTAGCTCTTGCCGCCATCCGGGTTGTAGTAGTAGGTGGTGCCCGGCGGCTGGGGCTGCACGGCGCGGCCCGCGTCATCCCACACCAGCACCTTGGCGTTGCGCTTCAGATTCTTCCACAACCAGGCCATGTTAAAGCCCGCGTTGCTGCGCATGCGCTGCACGCGCACGCACCCATGGCTGGCCTTTTGCCCCAAGTAGGGCTCAAAGGGCGTGTAGTTGCGGGTCTCATCGGCCATGGCGATGTGCGGCACCTCATGCAGCAGCACGCCGCCGTTGATGCGGATGGCCAGGTCGCACTGCATTTTGCCGTTAACAAACATACCGACCCAGCTGGCGGTGAGAAACTCGCCCGCGGGGGTCTCGTTAAAGGGCTGGCTCTTGGTGGGGAAACCTGTGGAGACCAGCAGCTCGCCGGTCAGCTTGCCCTTTTGAAAGATGTAGAGGCGCTGGGTCAGCTTATCAATCACCAGCGCGATATTCTGGTTGGGCGTAACGGTTTTGATGCGGCTGGTCTTGACGTAGCCCTGGATGAGCTTGGCGGCATAGCTTTGCAGGGATTCATCCGGCGCGCGCTGCCCGTCGTTGGCGTACGCCTCAATGAGCGACCAGCCATCCTGGCGGGTCTCCAACACGTGCACGCCCTGGGTGGTGCCGTGTACTTGCCCGGCCATGTTCGCGGTATCGCTGGGGTCGCCGGTGGGGTCTATCAGCGGGTACACGTGATCCGTGGGCCCCACATCCAGAACCGAGATGGGCTGCATCAAAATATCCCAAATCTTCGCCTGATCCGCCGGGTCATACACATTGTAGTTTGTGGGATCCATCTGCCAAAAACAGTTCTCATGCGGATCCGGATAGGGGGATACCTGCCGCTGGGTGCTGGGGGCCACGTAGCCCTGCGCCTCCGCCGTGGCGGGCGGCCCGGGTTCGGGCGTCTCCCCCGCCCCGGCGGGCGAATCCATGGCTGGGGCGGGCGCAGCCGTATCCGGCTCCGGCGGGGCCAGCACCTCCACCACCACCGCCTGCAGCATGGATCGCTCCCCCGCGCCGCTGGTCAGGCTGAAGGTCAGCACCCAAGGGCCGGGGGATGCGGGCTGGCCGCCCAGGGTGGCATCCCAGGCCACGCTGCCCACGCCTTGGGCGATGGGCTGATCCAGCCACAGCAGGGGCTGCGCGCCGCTGCTGTCATCCGGCGCGGCGGTGACGCGCAGATTGCCGCCATCGGTGGCGCGAAAGGTGATCACCAGCGCGCCGCCGGGCCACACCACATCGCTGCCGGGCAGCACATCCTCAAGCTGCGGCGCTTCGGCCAGGGCGCCGCCGAGGGTCAGCATCAACGACAGGGCGGCCAAGCAGATCAGTATCTTGCGCGGCATAGCTTCCTCCTTTTCCATCCAAGCGCGGGCTTCTCTCCCTATACAACGAAGCAGCAGGGCCACAGCGTGCCTGCCCGCCTACGCCTCGCGATCAAACTGCGCGGCGTAGAGCTTTGCGTACACCCCATCCTGGGCCAGCAGCGCCCGGTGTGTGCCCAGCTCGGCGATGCCGTGCTCATCCACCACCGCTATCTCATCCGCGTCGCGTATGGTGGATAGCCTGTGGGCGATCATCAGCGTGGTGCGGCCCTGGGCCAGGCGGGCAAAAGCCCGCTGTATGCGCGCCTCCGTGGCGGTATCCAGGGCGCTGGTCGCCTCATCCAGTATCAGGATGGGCGGATTTTTGAGAAACACGCGCGCAATGGCCACGCGTTGCTTTTGCCCGCCGGATAGCAACACGCCCCGCTCCCCCACCGCCGTATCGTACCCCTCGGGCATGGCCAGGATATCCTCGTGTATCTCGGCCTTGCGCGCGGCCTCCATCACTTCCCCGGGGGTGGCATCCACCTTGCCGTAGCGTATATTTTCCAGTACGCTGCCGGCGAAGAGAAACACATCCTGCTGCACAATGCCCACCTGCGCGCGCAGATCCGCCACGCGGAGGGTGCGGATATCCGCGCCGTCGAGCAGCACGGCCCCGGCCTGCACATCGTAAAACCTGGGGATCAGCTGGCACAGGGTCGTCTTGCCCCCGCCGGATGGGCCTACCAGCGCCAGCGTGCGCCCGGGGGCGATGTGCAGGTTGATATCCGCGAGCACCGCCTCGCCACCACCGTAAGCAAAGCGCACGTGCTCAAAGCGTATATCCCCCCGCACCGCATCCAGGGCGCGCGCGCCGGGGGTATCCACAATATCCGGCTCCTCATCCATCACATCCATAAAGCGGTGAAAGCCCGCCATGCCCACCACGAACATCTCCATAAAGTTGGTCAGCTTGCGGACGGGCGAAGTGATGGCCCCCACGAAGAGGTTGAAGGTGACCAGTTCGGTCACACCCATGCCGCTGTTCATCATGAGCAGGCCGCCCACCAGCAGCACCGCCAGGCCCAGCAGGCTCAGCAAAAGCTCCATGCCGCTGTGAAAGACCGCCATGGCGCTGTAAAAGCTGCCCTTCGCGCCCCGGAAGCGGCTGTTGCCCGCCTCAAACTTGCGCATCTCATAGCCCTCGTTGGCAAAGGCCTTGGCCGTGCGCGCGCCGGATATGCTGCTCTCCAAATCCGCATTGATGCCTGCCATGCGCTCCTTCACCGCCGCGCTGGCGCCCAGCATACGGCGGCGCTGCGTCATCGAAAAGGCGATGATCAGCGGCACCATCACAAACACGGTCAGCGCCAACTGCCATTGCAGCGCGAACAGGTACATAAAGGCGCCCACCAGCGTCACGGTGGATATGAACAGATCCTCCGGGCCGTGATGCGCCAGTTCGGTGATATCAAAGAGATCCGTGGTCACGCGGCTCATCAGCCAGCCTGTGCGGTTCTTATCGTAAAACGCGAAGGAGAGCCGCTGCAGCTGGGCAAAGATGTCGCGCCGCATATCCGCCTCCATGCGCACGCCCATAATGTGGCCGAAGTAGGTCACCACATAGTTCATGACCGTGCGCAGAACGTAGCCCAGGCCCATGGCCCCCACGATGAGAAAGAAGGCGCTGTACAGCCTGCCCGGCAGGTACGTGTTCAGCGCGTGGCGGGTGACCATGGGAAAGGCCAGATCCACCAGCGCAATGACCAGCGCGCAGGCCATATCCACCGCAAAGAGCCGTCTGTGCGGCTTGTAAAAGCGGATAAACGCGCGCAGGCGCCCCGCGCGGCGGGGGGGATTGTCTTGATTGCGAGACATAGTATCCTCCTGTATAGCCTAGGACGGCGGCGCGGCGCGGCGCATCCAGCCCCCGTGACGAAAGCGCGCATAAACCACCAGCGCGCGCAGAGACTGATCCAGCACGATGCACAGCCACGCGCCATTGAGCCCCCACCCCAGCGTGTGTACGAACACCGGGGCCAGGGCGACGCGAAAAACCCAGATACCCGCGCAGGATGCCAGCAGCGGAAAACGCGCATCCCCCGCGCCGCGCAGGGCGGCGGCCACTGCCATCTGCGTGCCGATGCCCGCCATGCCCAGGGCCATGATGCGCAGGGCGGATGCCCCGGCGCGCACCACATCCGCATTGGTATCGTACAGGCGCACAAAGCTTTGCGACCACAGCAAAAACACGCAACCCACCAGCAGGCTGCTGGTGAGCGCCCCGCGCAGAATGACGCGCGCGCAATGCCGTGCCTTGCCCGGTTCCCCAGCGCCCATGTGCTGGCCAACCAGGGTGGTGCTGGCCACGCCAAAGGCCTGCGCAGGCACCCAACTGAGGCCGTTGATGTTTAGGCACACCTGGTGCGCGGCAAACACCACCGTGCCCAGGGCGCTGACCGTGCGGGCAAAGAACATAAAACCCACCTGCATCAGCGCTTGTTCCGCCGCGGTAGTCAGGCCCACACTCAGTATCCGCTTCATGTCGCGCAGGCGCAGGGCCACCCCCTGCCGCAGGCGCAGACGCACGGGGCTTTCCATGCCGTAGAGGGCAACCAGCGCGGCCAGCGCGCCCACCACCCGCGAAAATGTGGTGGAAATGGCCGCGCCCGTCACATCCATGGGGGCAAAACCCAGGTGGCCGAAGATGAGCGCCCAGTTGCCCACTACATTGAGCAGGTTGGCCGCCAGGTTGTAAACCATGGGCAGGCGTGTCAGCCCCGCCGCGCGCAGGCAGCCGGTGACACCCATGTTGAGCGCCGAGGGCAAAAAGCCCAGGGAGACGATGCGCAGATAGGCCAGCGCGTAACCGTAGGTATCCGCCTGCGCGCCCATAAAGCGCAGGATTACCGGCGCGGGCAGGTAGCCCAGCAGCGTAGCCACCGCGCCCAGAAGCAAATTCAGCCCCATGGCGGTGCGCGCCAAGGCGCGGGCCTCTGCCCTGTCGCGCCTGCCAATGGCCCAGGCGATGGCCGCTGTGGTGCCTACGTTGAAGGCGCTCATGATGCCCAGCAGCAGGTTGATCGGGTTGTGGGTGAGCCCCACGGAGGCGATGCCCACCGTGGATACGCGGCTACGCCCCAGCATGATGGTATCCACCATGCCGAACAGTTGCGAAAGCACCAGCTCCAGCATCGCCGGGCCGGTGATGGTAAGGATGCGCCGAAAATCGTGCGCATCCAGGTCTGTGCCGCGCGTGGCCAAGCGGCGCAGCGCAAGGGATATGTTCATCCGGGGGAGGTCTCCTTTGCGGCGTATGTGCGACCACAGCTATTGTAACGCCGCACCGGGCAGGATTGCAAGTTTTTTATGCGGATA
>JAITTS010000145.1 GCA_031286995.1 Oscillospiraceae bacterium | reverse complement strand
ATTGCATCAGTCGCTCTAAAAGTCGTTCATGTTGCTGGATTTTTGTAAGATTTTGCGCAGGATGCGGTCACTCTCGTGCTCGTCGGGCAGCACGGGACGATAATCCGTGCCCTTGGTCTGATCCGTGATGAGTACGGGCAACAGGGAAAGCTGCGGCGGCGCCTGCTGGCCGAAGATATCCGGATCCACGTAGAAGGTGAGTTGCGCCAAAAAGCTGTCCCGATCTCTGGGGGTTAGCCAGCCGCCGAACACCAGGTTGCCCAGGGAGTAGAGGATGTAGCGATCCTTGTACTTTTCAATGCCCTGGATGACGTGGGGGTGGTGCCCCACCACCACATCCGCCCCTGCGTCAATGGCAGCGCGGGCCAGTTGCCGCTGCTCGCGCGTAAACTCGTACTTGTACTCGCTGCCCCAGTGAAAGGAGGCGATGACGATCTGGCACCCCGCATCCCGCAGAGCCCGCACCTGAGGGCTGATATCCAGCAGCCTGTTTTTATTGTAGGGCATGCTGTGCCCGATCATGCCCACGCGGATGTTGCCTTTTTGAAAGATGGCGGTCTCTGCGCCGCCGCTGTGCACGATGCCCGCCTGATCCAGCGTGGCGATGGTTTCGGCCTTGCCTTCTTCCCCGTAATCCAGGATATGGTTGTTGGCCAGGTTGACGGCCTCTACGCTGCCTTGCTGCAGGATGCGCACGTAGCCCGGCGGGCCTTTGAGGCTGACAGGGCGCTTCTGTTTATCCGTGCTGTGGGTGAGGGGGCCTTCCAGGTTGACGAGGGTCATGTCGTCGCGAGAGAAGATGCCTACGATGCCAGAGAAGGGGTACGCCTCGCCCATGGCCCCGACCAGGGTGGTGAAGCTGTCAAACTTCTCCTCCCAACCCGGCTGTATGCCCAGGGAGCAGTCGCCCCCCACGGTGATCACAAAGGGCTGGCCCGTGCGGGGCACATCCTGCGCGCGTACCTGGGGGGTGGGCGGCGGCCCGGCGGGCGTGGGTTCTGGAACAAGGCCCTGGGGATCGGCCTCATAGAGCACTTCAATCTCCGGGGTGTTTTGCGGCAAGCTCTCCGCCCCGGCGCGCGGCAGGGCCAGCGACAGGCACAGGGCGAGGGCAAGGGGCAACCTTCGCAAGGCGATCACTCCTATGTACAGAATGCGGGGGTTACAGGATGTCCAGCCAGCGGTTGGTCAGGGAGGGCACGGTGACTTCGGCCCCCTGTGCATCCTGCTCCACAAAGGGAGAGTTGGCTTGCGCGTAACAGGTGACGCGCGCGCCCTCGGCCAACTCCGCCGGGGGCTCGGCGTCGAAGAGCAGCACCAGGGGCCTGGGCGCGTCGCGCCTGCCGGGGGCCACATTCAGGCGCACAAACCACACGCCCGTGCCCTCGCTGATCTGCGTGACCGTGCCGGTGAAGGTGAGCAGCCTGCCCACATAGTCGCCGGGGTTTTGCACCAAATCGCCGTAGGGTGCCTGCTCGGCCTCCTCGCGGATATCCTGCGCGTCGTGGCTGGCCGTGCGCTCGCGCGTGAAGGTGATGGGGATGCGCCGCTCCTTCGCGTCCTTTTTTGTGACGGAGAGGGTCAGGTTGTATTCCCCTGGCTGCGCCGTGGCCACCTTGAAGGAGAAGCGGCCATCCTTGCCCGCCTTCTTCTGCTGGCCTGCCCGGCCATCCAGTAGCTGCACCTGCGCCCCGGCCAGCGTCCACCCGGCCAGGATGAACTCATCTGCCCCGAAGGCGGGGCCGGGCAGGGCGTCGAAGTTGACGGGCAGCAGGCCCTGCTGATAGGTGAGCATCTGCTGCACCTCGGTATCGAGGCACCCCTCCTTGGTGGCGGTGAGGGTGAGCATGTATACCCCCTGGGCGGGCAGGGTGCAACGCAAGGTAAAGCTGCCATCCTGCCCCGCGGTGCCCACGCTGAGCACCACCGGGGGATCGCCCTCGTACCGGGTGTGGCTGAGCACAACGCCGCCGTTTGGCTCGGTCTTGCCGGTGATGCGCAGGTTGCCATCCCCGCTCTCTTGGGGCAGTATTCTATCTAACGCCAGTTCGGCGGGCAAGGGGGGCGGGGGCAACACCTCGGTAAAGGCCAGGCCGGCCAGCCTTTCCTCAAACCTGGAGAGATCGCGATTGGTGATGCGGCGGCCCGCCACGGCCCAATCCAGCACATAGTTGTGGCCGTTGCGTAGGATCAGGTACTGCAGACCGCGTTGCGCGATATCCTCGCCATCCAGCACGTTGTAGCGCAAAAACAGCACCCGGCCCAAGCCATTGCGCTGCCGCCACTCGCCTTCTGTGTAGCGGATGTTCGTCAGCCGCCACTGGCGGGTATCCGTGTAGGATAAAAGGATGGCCTTGCGCTGGGCGGCGGTGGAGCGGTCAATATCAAAGATGCGCTCGCTACGCGCATCCTGGGTGACCAGTAGGCGAAAGCTGTCGCCAAAATCCTCGCTGTAGCCCTCGGCCGCCACCCCGTCGGAAGCGAAGCGCCGGGCCATGATCCCGGCGTTCAGCCCCGCCTCATCCAGCATGGCCTGGTACACGGGTAGGGATGCCGGGGTCACCACCAGCCATGGATCGGGGAAGGCCAGGCTGGCCGACACAGAGGGCAGGGCAATAGTTTGCGCGCAGGCCCCGGGGCCTGCCGCGGCCAGCGCAAAGGTCAGCAAAAGGGCCGATATGAACAGGCAAGCCAGGGCGCATGCGCGTCCACTGTATCCGTTTGCTCGCACGCCGGACTCCTTTCCCTCAGTCGCCGTGGAAGACCAGGCGCGCCACCGGCAGATCCTGGGTGTCGCCCTGGGCGTCGGTATAGGGCAGAGCGGTGCCCTCCAGTTCCAGATAAGCGGTGATGATGTCGCCCGTCTGGTAGGTCAGCAGTTCGTCACTGATGACCCACAGGGGCCGGTTCACCTCGCCCGCGGGGGCTGTTTCGGTGTTCATCAACAGCAGGGGCATGCCGTCGCGCTCGCCCACCTGCACGATGCGGGCGCGGTAACTGACGTGCTTCCCCTTGAACTTGGCGGGATTGGCGACAATGCTCTTGTAGGGTATGGCCGCCAGGGAGACGCGGAAGGCGGTGAACGCCTCGCGGTAGGTAAAGTGCCGGGTGACCACGCCTTGGGTCTGGCCGGGCTCATAGCCATCCAGTTTGGCGGTGAGGGTATAGGGGTAGTCGCCCTGCTCATCCAGCTTGAGACGGATGGAGAACTCGCCTTTGGCGTTGGCATTCACGTGGGCACTGAGGATATCGCTGGCAATGTGTACCCGGGCCAGCGGCACGGTGACGCCGCGGATGGCCGTTTCCGCGCGCTCCACGGGCTCTGTGGGCGAGAGGACGGTGATGGCGGCCACCGGCTTATCGTAGGTGAGCGCAAGATCCTGGTAGGCGGTTTCGTCGCCCCGGCTGGCTTCCACGCGCAGGGTGTAGGCGCCGCCCGCATCCAGCGTGAAGGCCAGGGCAAAAGCGCCGTCGCGCCCCACCACCATGCGGTCGAGCACCTTGTCGCCGGCCAGCGCGCGCACGGTGGCATCTGGCTGGGCAGAGCCGGTGATGCGCACTTGGCCCACATCCGTCCAGGCGGGCAGGGCGGCCACCTGCAGCGCCAGACCCGGTTGCTGCGTGACCAGCGCGGCCACGCCCGGCGTGGGGCGCGGGGTGGGGGTGGGCGCGGGCGTGGGCTCCGGCGTGGGGGAGGGGGTGGGCGTGGCCCGCGCGGAGAGGAAGGAGAGCCCCGCTATGGCTTGACGCACCAAGGCGTCGTCATCCGCGGCGGGCTGCCTGCCGATGAGCACGCTGCTGAGCACGTACTGCTGATCGTGCGCCAGCGCCACATAGCGTAGAGTATAGACCCGCACATCCCCCTGCTGGGCGGAGAAGGTCATGCGCAACCAGCCGGGCTGATCGGGGGAGAAGGCCACATCTTGGTAGCGGGGCATGGCGGCGTAGGCGGCCTGCAGGGCCTCGGGCTCGGCCAGGCCATCCGCCGGGGCCAGGCTGAGAGAGAGCTGCCCGCCTTGCGGAGGGTAGAGCTCCATCACCACGTGCTGGGCCTGAAATCCGGCCAGCGTGGCATCCGGTGTGGTGCCAAGGACGGTGAGAAAATCCAGGTGCTCATCCAAGTTGTGCTGGGTGAGCACGCGCCAATCCACGGGCGCTTCAAACTTGAAGCCTTCGTAGGGGAATACAAAGCTATCCCCCACGGCCTGCGCGGCGGCGGCCAGCGCCAGCATCAGCGCGCAAGCCAGCAGGCACAGCGCGACGCGGCGAACCCTATGTTTTTGTACGGCCGTGGGGCGTGTGCTGCGCATGGTATTCTCCTCCGTTGGATGGATTGTCAAGGCCTGTCTTATTGTACCACAACCATGCCCGCAATGCTATGCTACCGCAGTAGCCCTCGTATCACCTTGCCGCTGGCGGTCTTGGGCAGACCGGGTGCAAAGGCGACAATGCGGGGGCATTTGTAGGGCGCGGTCTGGCTTTTTACATGATCCTGCAACGCGCGCGCCAGGGCGTCATCCGGCGCGTAGCCGGGGCGCAGCACCACTGTGGCCTTCACCACCTGGTGACGCAGGGGATCGGGCGCGCCGGTGACGGCGGCCTCAAGCACCGCGGGGTGGCTGGCCAGCGCAGTCTCCACCTCGAACGGTCCGATGCGGTAGCCGCTGGAGAGGATGACGTCATCCGCGCGGCCCACATACCAATAGTAGCCCCACTCGTCGCGCCAGGCTATATCACCCGTGCGGTACACGCCGCAAGGGGAACCTGTTTCGCCCTCGTAGCCGCCAAACATGCCGGGGAGCGGCTGTTCGCCTATCCGCACGGCGATCTCGCCGCTGACGCCGGGGGGACAGGGCTTGCCCTCCTCATCTAAAATATCCACATCGTACAGAGGGGAGGGCTTGCCCATGCTGCCCGGCTGGGTGGGCACGCCGTCAAAGTGAGCCACGAGCACGCCGGTTTCCGTCAGGCCGTAGGCCTCACGAATCTCCAGGCCCGTGCGTTCCCAAAATTCCCGGTACACATCCGGGTGCAGGGGTTCGGCTATCAGCGCGCAGCGGGTGAGGGCGGAAAGATCGTGCGCCTCAATATCCTGCGCCAACAACGCGCGGTAGATCCCAAGTGGCGCGCACAGGGATGTGACGCGATGCCCGGTCAGGGCCGCCAGCAGCGCCGCCGCATCCCTCTGGCCGTCGCCCTCCCACAAAAATGTGGCGCAACCGGCCAGCCAGGGGCCGTAGACCTGCCCCCAGGCGGCTTTGCACCAGCCCGTGTCGCTGAGCATCAGGTGCAGGCCGCCGGGCGTCGCACCCTGCCAATAGCGGGCCGCAGCCAGGCAGGCCAGGGGCATACGCCCATCGTGCACTACCCGCTTGGGCAGGCCCATGGTGCCGGATGTAAAGTAGAGCAACAGCGGATCCGTGGCGCGCGGGGCCGCATGCTCTGCCGGGCGCGCAAAGGCCGGGGCTTGCGAAAGCAGCGCCCCATGGCTGCGCCAGCCGGGGCGATCCCCGCGCACCAGCACCTTGAGCAGCGCCGCGCTGCCCTGTGCCTCCTCCACCCGCTGGGGCAGGCCGTCCTCCGCTGTGGAGAAGACGGCGTTCGCTTCGCTGGCTTGCAGGCGGTAGGCGATATCCTGCGCGGTCAGTTGGCTGACACAGGGTACAGCCACCGCGCCCAGCTTGTGCAGGGCCAGCAACAAGGGCCAATACTCGTGGTGGGTACCCAGCAGCAGCAACGCTACGCTGCCCTTGCCCAAGCCCAGGGCAGAGAGCGCACCGGCCAGGGCATCGGATTGCGCCTTGATATCGGCAAAGGTGCAGCGCCCCGTGCCGCCTCGCGCATCCGCCCACAGCAGCGCCGTGGCGTGCGGGGTCTCCGCGGCCAGCCGATCCGCCACATCGAAAGCAAAATTGAAATCCGGCGGCGCATTCAGGCGCAGACCGTGACAAAAATCCTCATAGTTTTTAAAGCCGTCGGCCTGTAGGTACTGCCCGGCGAGGGCCATGGGCATCCCCTCCCTTACACTGCTGTCACTTGATCACCACGGCGATGAACTGGCAGTCGCCCTCCGCCGCATACATGGCGTGAGGCAGGCTGGCATCGTAGTAGACGGAATCCCCCGGGGCCAGCACCATTTCGTTGCCCCCCAGCACGATGCGCAGGTAACCGCTGAGCACGTAGTCAAACTCTTGCCCCTCGTGGGCGTGGGCCTGCTTGGGCGCGCCGGCGGGGTCAGCCAGCACGGTCACCAAGAAGGGTTCGCTCTTTTTATCGCGAAAGTTGTGGGCCAGGTGCTGGTAGCGGTACTGCGCGCGCCGGTCGAAGGCCAGGCCCTGTCCCTTGCGGGTGAGCACGTAGCCCCGCAGGCGCGGGCTTTCGCCGGTGAGCAGATCCGCGATATCCACACCCAGCGCCTCGGCGATGTTGAAGAGGTGGCTGAAGGAGAAATCTCGCGCGCCGGCCTCGTAGGCCAGATAATCCGCCGGGGCGATGCCCGCGCGGGCCGCCACATCCTCGGCGGATAGGCCCAGTACCTCCCGCAGGTCTTTGATGCGCAGGGCGATCCACTGTATCTGTTCCATGTGGGCGCTCCCCCTCCCTCTTTTGTGAAGGTTTTGTACCAGTATACAGACTGCGGCGGCGTTTGGCAATGGCTGACCGCCGCTGCGCGGCGCACGAAAACAGCGCGCCGGCAAGCTATGGGGCGCTTATGGGGATAGAGCGTGACAAAAGCCGTGAAGCACGTCCCGCATCAGGGGTGGGCGTTGCCGGGCCGATTTTTGATGATGAGCTTTGTGTGGGCCGGAAAGGCGTTCACGCTCATTTCTCGGATATTTTTGTTTGGCCGTGATACGCGCATTAAACTGACGCACCCGGCGAAAGCCCCGGAACCGATGGAAGTGACCGAACCGGGCAGCGTCATTTTTTGTGTAACCCATCCATGATGCAGGGAATCCCTCCGTTCGGCGAGCTATCTTATTTTGTATTATTGCATAAAGGAATTCAGGCGGATACAAGGCAGCTTCCGCATAAAATTTTTTTCCGCACGGGGTGGTGAAAACCCGCTGCGCGCCGCAGTGCATTTGACTTGCGCGCCGGTTTATACTAAAATGGTACAAACCTCGGTAAGTCAACCGCAGGAGGGGTCTCTCATGAGCAAGCTCACCTACCTTTTGCGCCGCGCCCGCCGCATGGATTGGGCAGCCATGGCGCGCACCGCCGCCGCCTTGCACAAAAAGACCGGCAAGCCCCGCCTGTGGCTGCTTTGGGATATGGTGCTCTGCGCCCTGCGCTTTGGCGCGGGTTACGTGGATTACAAGATTGCGGAAATGTACCGGCTGACGCCTGCCCAGCGGGCCACGCACATCACCCGGGGCACATCCAACCGCATTGTGGCGCGAATGAACGACAAGGCGTACTGGCACTTTTTTGACAACAAGGCGGAGTTTAACGCCCTGTTCGCGCGGCAAGTGCGCCGGGGCTGGATAGACCTGGCCGCAGCCACGGATGCGGGTTTTGCTGCCTTTTTGGCCGGACGCGGGCCGGTGATCGCCAAGCCGCTGGATGGATCCAGCGGCCAGGGTATTCAGAGGGTAGAGCCGGGGGAGTTTGGCGACCCGGCGGCCCTGCGCGCGCGCCTGCTGGGTGAGGGCATCGGCATCGTGGAGGATTGCGTCACTCAGCACCCCGCCATGGCCGCGCTGTGCCCCACATCCGTCAACACCCTGCGCGTCGCCACGTTGCTGGGGGATCGGAAGCAGGGCGTGGTGTACGCCTACATCCGCATCGGCAACGGCAAGGTAATGGATAACGTGGATTGCGGGGGCATGGCCGCGCCCATTGACCTTGAGACCGGGTTGATACGCGCCGCAGGCGCGGATAAGCAGGGCAACGCTTACGAAAAACACCCCATCACCGGCGCGGTCATCCCAGGCACGGCCATCCCCTTTTGGCAGGAGGCGGTGGCCATGTGCCTGGCCGCGAGCCAGGTGGTGCCGCAGGTGCGTTTTGTGGCCTGGGATGTGGCCATCACCCCGGATGGCCCGGTGTTTATTGAGGGCAACAGCTTCCCCAGCCACGCCATACCGCAGTTTGCCGCGCACTTTCCAGATGGGATCGGGATATTGCCTAAGTTCAAAGAGTTTATAGATCTGTAAAACGTAGAAGGCTCATTGCCCAGTGAAGTCTTTTTGATATTTTTGAAAAGCGGCTTCATCGTTTTCGCAGACATCAAACGCGTGGCACCACTGCCACTTGCCGCCTGCCGTCCCCAGGTAGCCGTCTTCGAGCTCCAGGGCCATAAACGCGTCGAAGGATGCGCCGTTGGGCATCGTCAATCCGAAGCTGCCTGCGGGGATGAAGCCAAAACGGTGGTAGTAACCGGGGTGCCCAGTTATCAAAACAGCCCGGTAGCCGAGCGCGCGGGCGCGGTGCAGGCTGTGCTGAATGAGCAATGTTCCGACGCCTTGCCTGTGCAGCTCCGGCTTGACGCTGACGGGGCCAAAAACGAGGGCATCGGATACCGTACCATCAGGGCGGATGATGCCGCACTTGCTGTACATGATGCTGCCGATGAGTTCGCCGTCGCGTACCGCGACAAAATCCAATTCGGGGACGAAGCCTGGGTCATCGCGGAGCAAATGGGCGAGAAAATGTTCGTTCGTGTGCGTGCGCCCGGGGAGCTCCATTGTTTCAAACGCTGCGAACGTCAACCGCTCTACCGCTTCGTAGTCGGTGGGGCCTTCCAGGCGAAGACTGGTGTCGCTCATTGTTGCGTATCCTCTCTGACAACGGGATGCCGTATGATGGTTTTTAGTTTCTCTGGCGCGCTTTTGCGCGGGTCGCCGAGGTAAATCTCGTGGTGCCGCCGCATGCCCGAGATTGCAGTACGATAGCCGGCCTGCTCAATAAAACGCTCCAAAAGAGCAATGGTCTGCGGTTCGTCATCGTATGATCCAGTGTGGGTAATCTGCCCGCACAGCCCCTCCGTAAACGTTTCAAGCCGCAAGACCGACAAATCGAGTTCCGGCTTTTTGGCGGTGAGCTTTTCTTTGAACGCGGCGAATACGTCCTCTGTAACAAAGCTGGGAACCCGGAGCATAGATGTCCATAAAAATTTTTCCTTATCAAGGAATGTCGGCGCGTGTTCTTCCCCTTCCACAGACCATAACCCTTCGAGCGGCGGCACGACAAAGTCAAAGTAACCATCGGGCGTGCTGGTGCCGCCCATTTTGCTCATCTTGACGGCATAGGCAAAACCATATAACGCGCTCACAGCGTTTGCGTACGCGGCAGAGGTATTTGGGTTGCCCCTGCCATCGGCCATGACAAAAGTCATCTCCGGCACATTCACGATGGATGGCTCTGCGGCGGGCGTATAGAGTGACTTGTATTCTCGTTTGAAATCAAATGCCATTTGCTGCGTCCTCCGCTTGATCCGCCTTGTCTGCCTAAAAATCCGCCGATCCCGTCGTCCTTGGGAAGGGCAGCACATCGCGGATGTTGGAGATGCCGGTCAGGTACATCACCAGGCGTTCAAAGCCCAAGCCGAAACCGGCATGGGGCACCCCGCCGTACCGGCGCAGATCCATGTACCACCAGTACCCGGCCGGATCCAGCCCCAGCTCGGCCATGCGGGCGGCCAGCGCTTCCGTCCGTTCCTCGCGCTGGCTGCCCCCCACCAGCTCGCCGATGCCGGGCACCAGCATATCCGCGGCGGCCACGGTTTTGTGGTCGTCGTTCATGCGCATGTAAAAGGCCTTGATCTCTTTGGGGTAATCGTGCACGAACACCGGGCGGTGAAAGTGCTGCTCGGTCAGGTAGCGCTCGTGCTCGGTCTGCAGATCGCAGCCCCAGGCCACGGGGTATTCGAACGCCGTGCCGCTCTTTTGCAGCAGATCAATGGCTTGTGTATAGGTGATACGGGCAAAATCCGCGTTCGCCACCAGGTTTAGGCGCTCGAGCAGGCCGGTATCCACAAAGCTGTTTAAAAAAGCCAGCTCTTCGGGCGCTTCCTCCAGCACGCGGCGGATGACGTAGCGCACCATGTCCTCGGCCAAATCCATATCCACGGATAGATCCGCGAAGGCGATTTCCGGCTCAATCATCCAGAACTCTGCGGCGTGGCGGGGGGTAAAGCTGCGCTCCGCGCGGAAGGTGGGGCCGAAGGTGTAGATGTTGCGAAAGGCCAGGGCGAACGCCTCGCCGTTGAGCTGGCCACTGACCGTCAGGCTGACGCGTTTGCCAAAAAAATCCTCGGCATCCTGCACGCAGCCCTGGGCATCCCGCGGGGGGGTCTGCGCATCCAGCGTGGTGACGCGGAACATCTCGCCCGCACCCTCGCAGTCATTGCCGGTGATGATGGGGGTGTGCACGTACACAAAATCCCGGTCATGAAAAAATTGATGAATGGCTTGGGCCGCCAAGGAGCGGATGCGAAAGACCGCGCCGAAGGTGTTGGTGCGGGGCCGCAGGTGGGCGATGGTGCGCAGATATTCGAACCCGTGTCGTTTTTTTTGCAGGGGATAATCCGCCGGGCACGGGCCCACCAGGGTGATCTTGTCGGCCTTGAGTTCGAAAGGCTGTTTGGCGCCGGGGGTGGGGATCAGCTCACCCTCCGCCTCCAGCGCGCTGCCCAGGGTGGTATGGGCCACCTGGGCAAAATTGGGCAGGCGGCCTTCCTCGGCCACCACTTGCAAGTTTTTGAAGAACGTGCCGTCGTTCAACTCAATAAACGCAAAGGTCTTGGAATCGCGCACCGTGCGCACCCATCCGCTGACGCGCACCTGGGCTGTCTGCGCGGGCGGCTGCCGGTAAAGCGCGCGCACCGTCGTATGCTGCATGGGGCTTCCTCCCACTGGCCCGCGCTGCACGCGGGCTTGTTTGCTTTATTATAGCATTGATGCGGGGGGATGAAAAGCACAACGTTGCCGGGCAGGCGGCAAAGCCCTGGCGCAAGTGATACAGAAAACATCGGGGAGTGGCATAAAAAGGGTGTAAGGCATATGCGCCGTCACCCAAGACGCTCGAAGAATTTCTCCCATTCTGTCCAAGATCCCCAGCTAATTTTTATAGAAAATATTTTCAGTAAAGATTGACACGCTTTGGGATAATATGTTATTTTATGAAAGGGAAAAATTATATTATCAGGAGGGCTTGTATGATTTCCAGAGAAGAGTTGAAAAGCAGGGCAAAGGCACAAATCAAGGGCAACATTGGTATTTTGTTCGCGATTTATCTCGTCATCGGGCTTATCTGCGGCACTGGCATTGGCGCCATCCTCGCGCCCGCGCTCTTAATCAGCATGATCATGATCTTCTTGGGTTTGATCAAGGATCAAAAACCTCAGTTTGGCGACATCTTCAAAGGCTGCTATCTCTTTGGGAAAGCCCTCTGGCTGTTCATTATCACCGAATTCTTTATTTGGCTGTGGTCGCTTCTGCTGATCATCCCCGGCATCATCAAAAGCCTTGCCTACTCCATGGCGCCCTATATACTTGCTCAAAACCCGGATCTGACAGCGCGCGGAGCACTGAGCGAAAGCAAACGGATGATGGAAGGCCACAAGGGGGATCTGTTTGTGTTGTACCTCTCCTTTATTCCATGGTTCCTGCTGACGTGCGTCACCTTTGGCCTGGCGGCCATTTATGTTGGCCCCTATGTGGCGGCCACCATGGCTAATTTCTACACCGAAATCAAAGACAAATAAGAATCTGCTCTAGTGAAACATCGTCCCAATCCCCTCATCCGAGAACATCTCCAGCAGGATAGCGTGAGGGATGCGCCCGTCTATCATCACCGCGCGGTGCACGCCGCGGCGCACAGCCTCTACGCAGCAGGCCACTTTGGGCACCATGCCGCCTGAGATGACCCCCTGGCGGATGAGCGCGGGCACCTCGCTGACCTGCACCACGGGGATGAGCGTAGCCTGGTCGCGCACATCGCGCATCAGGCCGCGCACATCGGTCATCAGCACGATGTTCTCCGCGCCCAGGGCCCCGGCGATGCTGGCCGCCGCCGTATCCGCGTTGATGTTGTACACCTGTCCCCCCTCATCCGCGCCGATGGTGGCGATGATGGGGATGTAGCCATCCTTCAGCGCGTTGAGAATAGGCGTGGTATCCACCCGCGCTACGTCGCCCACAAAGCCCAAATCCTCATCCGCCGCGTGCTTGCAGGCGGTGATCATGCCGCCATCCAGCCCGCACAAGCCGATGGCGCGGCCCCCCATGCGCTGGATGAGGGCCACCAGATCTTTGTTTGTCTTGCCCGCCA
Organism: Oscillospiraceae bacterium; assembly: GCA_031286995.1. GTDB lineage: Bacteria > Bacillota > Clostridia > Christensenellales > Aristaeellaceae > JAITTS01. Next base: position 2,711 of record JAITTS010000145.1, on the reverse strand, counting down.
ACACCATCTGTACCACATCCACGGTTTGGGCATCCGTGTAGCGCAGGCCGCCCACAAAGCGGGATGGAATGCCCTGCTTTTGCAGCACGGCGGTGATATCGGGCCCGCCGCCGTGCACCAGCACCACCTTCACCCCCACCAGGGAGAGCAGGATGATGTCGCTCATCACCGCGCCGCGCAGATCGTCGCTGACCATGGCGTTGCCGCCGTATTTTACCACCACCACGCGCCCCGCGTAGCGCTGAATGTAGGGCAGGGCCCGGGTGAGCACCTGGGCCTTGCTTTCGTTGGACAGCATGACGGGCAACCCCCTCGCTTAGCTTCTATAGTCCCCGTTGATGCGCACGTATTCGTAGCTTAAATCGCACCCCCAGGCCGTGGCTGCGGCCACGCCCAGGCCCAGATCAATGTGCCATGTCACCTCATCCGGGTTCAGTATGGTCTTGGCTTCCTCCTCGGAGAAGGGCACGCCCCGCCCGCTCCGGCACACCGCTACCCGGCCCGCGGCAGATGCGATATCCACCGCTACATGCTGCACGCTGAAGTCGCCGGGGGCGTAACCGATGGCGCAGAGCACCCGGCCCCAGTTGGCATCCGCCCCGAACATGGCGGTTTTGCACAGGGGGGAGGCGATTACGGCGCGGGCCACGGCGCGCGCAATGGCCGCATCCGGCGCGCCGGTGACGTGGCAGGTGACCAGCTTGGTGGCGCCCTCGCCATCCTTGGCCATGGCGCGGGTCAGACCCTCAGCCATGCCGCGCATGGCCTGGGTGAAGGCGGCCAGCGCCGGCCCATCCCTGTCGATGACGGGGTTGCCCGCCAGGCCGCTGGCTAGGGCGGAGACCATATCGTTGGTGGATGTGTCCCCATCTACAATCAGCATGTTGAAGGTATCCGCCACCGCCTCCGTCAGCGCCTTTTGCAGCATGGGTGGGGTGATGGCGGCATCCGTGGTGATAAAACAGAGCAAGGTGGCCATGTTGGGGGCGATCATGCCGCTGCCCTTGGCCATGGCCCCCAGGGTGACGGGTACGCCATCCACCGTGCAGACGGCCGAAGCCTGCTTGATCGCGCGATCCGTGGTCATAATGGCCTGGGCTGCATCCTCGCCGCCCTGGGCGCTGGCGGCGGCCACCAGGCTGGGCATGGCTGCCTGGATGGGATCCAGGGTGAGCGGCTGGCCGATAACCCCGGTGGAAGCGATGATCACATCCCCCGCGTCGATGCCCGCGGCGCGCGCCAGCATATCGCACAGGGTCTCGGCCTTCTCCACGCCGTCGGCATTGCAGGTGTTGGCGTTGCCGCTGTTGCACAGCATGGCCTGCGCTACACCGTTTGCCAGGTGCGCGCGCGTGACGGTGATGGGCGCGCCATACACCTTGTTTTGCGTGTACACCGCCGCCGCCGCGCAGGGCGCATCCGCCAGCACCAGCGCCAGATCCTTCTTGGTTTGATTTTTGCGGATGCCACAGTGCAGCCCCGCCGCCCGAAAGCCCTTGGGCGTACAGACCCCGGTGATCGCCATGTGCGATTCCCCCTATCGATTGATGGATGGCGGTGGGCGCTTCACAGCCGAGGATCGGCGTGGAAACCCGCATCCTCTGGCAAACCCAGCGCAATGTTCATGCACTGCATGGCCGCACCGGATGCACCCTTGCCCAGATTATCCAGCACGCTGACAAGGGTGAGGCGCTCGTCGTTGCCGCAGACGTAGACGCGCAGATCATTGGTGCCTGCCAGCGTGCCCGTGCTCAGCATGCCCTCCTCCGGCCCCGGATGTACGCTGATGAAGCGCTGGCCCGCGTAGTGACCGCGCAGCAGCGCCAGCAGCATTGCCTTGCCCATCGGGCGTTGCAGCAGGGTGGCGTGCAGCGGCACGCTGACCGCCATGCCGGCATAAAAATCGCATACGATGGGGTTGAATACCGGCGGCCGCGAGAGGCCCGCCACCACCCGCATCTCCGGCAGGTGCTTGTGCGCCTGACCCAGGGCGTACTGCCGGGGGCTGTCGAACGCCGCGGGCCTATCCGGGGCTTGATATTGGGCGATCATGGCCTTGCCCCCGCCGCTGTAGCCCGTGATGCTGTGACAGGTGAGCGGTGCATCCGAGGCCAGCGCGCCTGCGGCCACCAGGGGGTACACGGCGGCCAGAAAACCCGTGGCGTGGCACCCCGGCACCGCGATACGCGCGGCTGCGGCCACTGCCTGCCTGTGGCCGACCGAGAGCTCTGGCAGGCCGTAGGCCCAGCCCGGGGCCACGCGATGGGCGGTGCTGGTATCGATTACCCGCAGGCCGGGCAACTCTGCCGCCCAGGATACAGCCTGGCGCGCCGCCTCATCCGGCAGGCACAGGATGGCCACATCCGCGCGGGCCAGCATGGCCCGGCGCGCGCCGTCGTCCTTGCGCAGGGCCGGATCGATCTGCAGTAGGGCCACATCCTGCCGCGCGCGCAGCCTGGCGTGGATTTGCAGGCCCGTGGTGCCCTCCTGCCCATCAAGAAACACCTGAATCATGGCTCACCTCATGAATAAGAATTCAATATTTATGTATATTATACGATTAGAAGGCATTTGTCAAGAGGGCACAAAAAATGGCGGTATTGCGAAAGTTATGATAATGTGATATAATGTTCTTGTGTGGAGGGTGTTGTATGAAATGTAAAAGATGCGGCGGCGAACATATCGTAAAATGCGGGAAACGCAAAGGCGAA
>JAITTS010000125.1 GCA_031286995.1 Oscillospiraceae bacterium | reverse complement strand
TGTGCCCGCGCAGGTGCAGCCTGTGAGCAATGCGGTACCAGAACATGGCGCGGATGACGGGGTAGCACAGCAGTACTTCCCAGGCGCTCTTGGCTGCCGGGTCGCGCTGGCGCACTGCCGCAATATCCTCCCGTACCCGCTCAAACATCCTTTGCCACACCTCTCCAAATAATATCATATCACGCGGAAACAAATTTATTATATGGCGCGCCAACTGCGAATGTCAATGCGCCGGTGCGCCGTGGCCGCAATCACCGCGCGCTGGCGGCTCTGGCCTCATCCACCAGTGCCTCCTGCACATTAAAAGGTATCGAGCCTGGCGGGCACTGCGCGCGGTGGTACTTGCCATCCTCGCCCAGTACCCAGGCCTGAGCGTCGTCGCGCCAACTGCGCTCTAAAATATCCAGCACGCGTGCCCGTACAGCCGCATCCTCCACGGGAAAGAGCAGTTCGACCCTGCGATCCAGGTTGCGGGTCATCCAATCCGCGCTGGAGAGGAAGAGTTCTTCCGCGCCGCCGTTGACGAAGTGATAGATGCGGCTGTGCTCCAAAAAGCGGCCCACAATGGATCGTACCTGTATGCCCTGGCTATGATCCGGCACACCCGGGCGCAGGCAGCAGATACCCCGCACCAACAGGCGAATGGGTACCCCCGCCCGGCTCGCCTCGCACAGGGCCGCGGCCACCTCTTCATCCAGCAAGGCATTGCACTTGGCGGTGATGCCTGCGGGCAGGCCCAGCCTGGCGTTATCCGCCTCGCGCCGGATTCTTTCCAAAAATGCGCGGCGCAAAAACACGGGCGCGTAAATCAGCTTGCCCAGCGCCGGGGCGTCGCTGTAGCCGGTGAGCATGTTAAAGAACTCTGTGGCATCCTCCCCCAGCGCGGGGTCGGCGGTGAGCAGGCCAATATCTGTGTACAGGTTAGCGGTGACATCGTTGTAGTTGCCGGTGGAAAGGTGCACGTAGCGGCGAATGCCCAACGCCTCTCGCCGGACGATGAGGATGATCTTGGCGTGCGTCTTGAGGCCCTTGAGGCCGTAGACCACGTGACAGCCCGCGCGCTCCAGCCGCCTGCCCCACTGAATGTTGTTCTCTTCATCAAAGCGGGCCTTTACCTCCAGCATCACGGTGACCTGCTTGCCTGCCTCCGCCGCCTCCACCAGGGCGCGCATGATAGGCGACTGCCCGCTGACCCGGTAGAGCGTCTGCTTAATGGCCATCACACTGGCATCGCGGGCGGCGTCCTGCACCAGGCGCACCACCGAATCAAAGCTGTCATAGGGGTGATGCAGCAGCCAGTCGCGCTGGGCGATGGCATCAAACAATCCGCCCGGGGCATCCAGCGGCGCGGGAAGGCAGGGCGTGAAAGGCCGGTATCTGTGCGCGGCAAAGCCCGGCAGGCTATATACCTGCTTCATCAAAAAATCCAGATTGATGGGGCCGTGGATCCGGTAGACCTCCTCCCGCGTGGCCTGTAAAGCGTGGCGCAGGATACGCGCGATGCGGTCATCCGCATCGTAGGCGATTTCCAGCCTGGTCACAGCGCCCCACTTGCGTTTTTTTACGCTCTTCTCCACCTCCAGCAGAATGGATTCTCCCTCTTCCTCGTCTATCGGAAAATCGCCGCTGCGGGTGACGCGATAGGGCGCGCTGCACAGCACCTGACGCCCGGCAAACAGACGGCGCATGCCGGCGATGATCAGATCCTCCAGCATTAAAAAATCGCAGCGCTCGCCTTGTGCCGCTCCCTCTGCCTGAGGCAAGCGGATGGCGCGCGGCAACGCCGAAGGCACCTGCACGGTAGCAAAATCCGGCTTGTCGCCCTGGCGCGCCGCCAGCAACACGGCGATGTTGAGGCTGCGGTTCAGGATATGCGGAAAGGGCCGGTTGTCATCCGCCGCCATGGGTGTGAGGATGGGAAAAACCTCGCGCTGAAAGTAGCGATCTGCCCACAGGGCACGCTCGCCCACCAGCGCTTCATATGGTACGAAGCGCACGCCGCAATCCGCCAGATCCGGCGCGATGCGTTGACGATAGATGCGGTGTTGCTCTGTAATCATGCGCTGCATGCGCGGCATGATGCGGGCAAGCTGTTGCTTGGGCGTGCTGCCCCCCGCATCCGGTCGCTTGAAACCGGCGTTGCACTGATCACGCAGGCTGGCCACCCGCACCATAAAGAACTCATCCAGATTCGAGGACACAATGGCCAGAAACTTCATGCGTTCGAACACCGGATTCTCCTCGCGCAGCGCCTCCATCAGCACGCGCTGGTTAAAGGCCAGCCAGCTCCACTCGCGGTTGATCCACAAATCCGGCACCCAAGATGCATCCTTGATATCGTGTGGCATGCACAGCGCTCCTATATGAGATGATGGTGGGCTACATGGCGAAGCAATGGTTTGCAAAGCTTGGTATTTGTGCTATACTCGTAACAACAATGCTGCGGGAGGGAAAGCGTGTGTCGCCCAAGATGAGAAAAACTGTTGTACGCGTACTGGCTGGGCTGCTGGTTTTCGGCCTGATCATCACCGCCGTGCTGCCTGCTATTCTGGGTGGCTACTGACGGGACTGGGTGGCCGGCACAGGCCGTTCCCCCGGGTGCGCCCGGGGAACGGTTTTTTTGTTTGCGCATAGAGTGTACTGTCCCCCCGCAAAGGGGCGGTCAAGGAGAGAGATGCTATGTGCAAAACCATCTGTAAGCCGCCGATTATCGCTTTTGCCATCTCTACGCTGCTGATCATCGTGCTGCTATCCCTGGGGCTACCCTTTCTGTTCATCCCCAGCGCTCTGTTCGTGCTCGGGGCGCTGGCGACGTTTTCCATCGTCGTCATCGCCATACAAAGCTGCTGCAGGCGGTGTGAGCCGCCCCACCCCCGTCCCAGCGGAGCCGAAGGCTGTTACTGCAAAAAGCGTGTCAACTGGTGTTGCCGCATCCCGATATGGTTTGCCATGTTGCTGTTGCTCAAAACCATCGCGCTCTCGCTCTTCGTGCTGGAAGGCTGTCTCGTCCTGGGGCTGATCCCGCTGTGGATTCTATCCTTCCTCACGCTGACACTGCTGATAGACCTGCTGTAGCGCACCCATGCCCCTTCACCCACGCAGGCTGCATAGCCGGCGTGGGCCGCGCTATGCCTTGGCAACAGGGGCCGTGTAACCCGGTTTATCGCTGCGACCCTGCTGGCGGCGGATATTTTCCGCATTTTTGCGCAGGTAAATGTCGTACAGCTCTTGCGCGGTCATACCCATCTTCAGGCACATGCTGACAAAAAAGTGCAGAATATCCACCAGTTCTTCCTTCACCGCATCCTCGTTGACGGGCTTGGGGTTCTTCCACCACTTAAAGTTGACTTCATCTACCAGTTCCGCCAGTTCAGACATCAAGGCCAGGCTTTCGCGCTGCACCCACTCTTCCCTGCCAATATGCTGCAGGCCGCGGGCCTGGCACAGGGCATCATCAAAGGATTGCTGTAGGGCAAAAATCTCTTGTAATCTATCCATGCGGCCTCCTGTGTGTCAAACTAGGCCCATCGGGGATATATCCACCGCGGTGGCATTGCGGCCCACCAACGCCGCCGCGCAGGGCTGGCTGAATATCTGCCCTGCCACGCGCTCCACATCCTGCAGGGTGACGACCGCAATGCGCTCCAGCACCTCTTCCTCGCTGTAGGCGTGATCCATCAGCAGTTTGTTGCGGCCTATGGCGGACATGCGGCTGGATGCGCTCTCCAACCCCAGGATATAGTTGCCCTTCAGCTGATCGCGGGCCTGGGCGAACTCTGCCTGCCCCACGCCCTCTCGCAGCAGCAGTGCCACCTCCTGCGCGATTTGCGCCACCACGCGCGCGGCGTTTTCCGGCCCGGTGCCCGCGTAAATGGTAAACATGCCGCTGCCCGGGAACTGGGTGGGGTAGCTGTACACCGAGTAGGCCACGCCCATTTCCTCCCGTATCTTTTGAAACAACCGAGAGGACATGCCGCCGCCGAACAGATTGTTGAGGATGGAGAGAGGATAGATATCCACACTGCCCTGGGGCACGCCGGGATAGCTGAGGCAAACGTGGGTTTGCTCAATATCCTTGTCGCGCCGCAGCGCAGCGGCGGTGTACCCCGTGGGCAGGGGTGGTTTTTCCGCAGGGTGTGGGGATTGCCACGCGCCCAGATACTTTTGCGCCAGTGCCTCCAGCTGCACCAGGTCATAGTTGCCCGCCACCGCCAGCACGGTGTTATCCGGCCTGTAGTGGGCGGCGTGAAAAGCCGCCAGCGCCTGAGGGGCCACCGCGCGTATCTGCTCGGCAGTGCCCAGTATGGGCCTCGCCAAGGATTGCCCCTGGTAGTGCGCGGCGCTGAGCATATCGTGCACCAAGTCCTCCGGGGTATCTTCTACCATGGCGATCTCTTCTAAGATGACGCCGCGCTCCTTCTCAAACTCCACCGGATCCAGGGTGGCGTGCAGCAGCAAATCGCTGAGCAAATCCACGGCGTTTTCGAAGTATTCATCCATCACTTTAGCATAGTAGCAGGTGCATTCCTTGGCCGTAAAGGCGTTCATCTGGCCGCCAATGGCATCCATCGCCTGGGCTATTTGCCTGGCGCTGCGGCTTTGGGTACCCTTGAAGAGCATGTGCTCTACAAAATGCGAAAGGCCGTTGTTCTGCTCCACCTCGTACATAGAGCCCGCGCCTATCCACAGGCCCACGCTGACCGATCGAAAATGGGATATGGGCTGGGCGATGACGCGCAGGCCGTTGGGCAGTGTAAACTCGTGAAACATGGTTACTCCTTTAAGCAAAGGCTGGGGGTTCTACCTAGCATGGCCTGCCGGAGGCAGGGTCATGCGAAAAAGCGGACAGGCACAATTGCTGTGCTTGTCCGCCCTATCGGTCAATCTCTGGGGCCGGAACTGATGCGGCGGGGCGGGCGGCCACTGAGCGGTGGGTGTGCAGGGCCATCCGGCCTGTCGTAGGTGATGTCGTTGCGCACCAGGTTGATGCGGCCTTGGCCGTCTATCTCGGCCACGCGCACTTCCATTTCGTCACCGACGCTGCACACATCCTCGCACTTTTCCACGCGACCGCTGGCCAGTTTGGAGATATGCACCATGCCATCCTTGCCCGGCAGCAGTTCGACAAACACACCGAACGTCATCATGCGCACCACCTTGCCCAGGTACACGTCGCCCACCTCGACATCCTTGGCGATGCCCTCGATGATGCGGCGGGCCTTTGCGGCGGCATCCTCATCCGGGGTGGAGATGAACACCCGGCCGTCGTCCTCAATATCAATCTTGACGCCGGTCTCGGCGATGATCTTGTTGATCATCTTGCCGCCCGGTCCGATGACCTCGCGGATCTTCTCAGGGTTGATGGTAAAGCGGATGATCTTGGGCGCGTACTTGGATAGCGCTTCCCTCGGCTGGGGCAGGGTCTCCAACATTTTGCCCAGGATGTGCAGGCGCGCCTCCAGCGCCTGATCGAGTGCCTGGCGCAGGATGGGTTCGTCGATGCCCTTGATCTTGATATCCATCTGGATGGCGGTGATGCCGTTCATCGACCCGGCCACCTTAAAATCCATATCGCCCAAGAAATCTTCCAGGCCCTGGATATCCGTGAGCACTGCCACCTTGTCGGATTCGGCATCCTTGATGAGCCCCATGGCGGCGCCCGCCACCGGGGCCTTGATGGGCACACCCGCATCCATGAGCGCCAACGTAGAGCCGCACACCGACGCCTGGGATGTGGAACCGTTGGACGACATGACCTCGCTGACCAGGCGCAGGGCGTAGGGGAAGGTTTCCTCATCCGGGATGACCGGCTCCAGCGCGCGCTCAGCCAGCGCGCCGTGGCCTATTTCGCGGCGGCCCGGGCCGCGCAGGCGGCCCGCCTCACCCGTGGAATAGGGCGGAAAGTTGTAGTGGTGCATGTAGCGTTTAGATGTTTCGTTGCTAAGGCCATCCAAGGTCTGCGCGTCACCAATGGCGCCCAGTGTGGCGATGGTCAGCACCTGGGTTTCGCCGCGCGTAAACACAGCGGAACCGTGGGGGCGCGGCAACACACCTGTTTCGCACCAAATGTTGCGCACCTGGCGCAGGGTGCGGCCATCCGGGCGCACGCCCTGATCCAGTATTTTTCTGCGCATAATCTCTTTGTTCAGGTAGTACAGGGCATCGGCTATTTCGCCGCTTCGGCCCTCGAACTGCTGAGCCAACTGGGCCTGCACTTCTTGGGCGACCTGGTTTTCCCTGGCCTGGCGCTCGTGCCTGTCAAAGGTTTCAAAGCACCAAATGCACTTGTCGTAGGCCAAGGCGCGCACGGCCTGCTTAACATCCTCGCCGGTGAGCGAGAGGGGAAACTCGCGCTTGGGCTTGCCGATCTCGGCCACGATCTGCTCTTGAAAGGCTACCAGCTTCTTCACTTCCTCGTGGGCAAAGAGGATGCCATCCAGCATGGTCTTTTCGCTCACTTCGCGCGCGCCGGCCTCCACCATCATCACGGCGTCCTTGGTGCCGGCCACGATCAGGTGCAGATCTGACTGGGCGCGCTGGGCCTCATCCGGACAGAGGACGTACCGCCCGCCTATATACCCCACCATCACTGAGCCCGTAGGCCCGCCAAAGGGGATATCCGACACGCTCAGCGCGGCGGAAGCGCCTATCATGGCCGGTATCTCGGGCGGAAGATTGGGGTCTACGGAAAGTACCAGGGCCACCACCTGCACATCGTTGCGCATGCCCTTGGGGAACAGGGGACGAATGGGCCTATCAATCAGCCTGGATGTGAGGATGGCCTTTTCCGTAGGCCGTCCCTCACGCTTGATAAAGCCGCCGGGTATCTTGCCTACGGCATAATGCTTCTCTTCGAAATCAACGCTTAAAGGGAAGAAATCCATGCCCTCGCGGGGTTTAGCGGATGCGGTGGCGGATACCAGCACCACGGTATCTCCGTAACGTACCAGCACAGAACCGCCGGCCAACCCGGCGTACTTGCCAAAATCAAGCGATAAAGTGCGCCCGGCAAGGCTGGTTTCGTAAACCTTTTGCATTTTCTGGGGATCTCCTTTCAGGTTACCTGTCTTATCTTGTGGCCGTGCTTCGCGGAAAGAGCCGACGCCACGGCGCATCGACAAAACCAGACCATCAAGAAATGCCCTGCCGCCGGAAGGTCACAAGCGGGACACGAAGCCGTATCGTGACATACGGCGACAAGCCGAGCGCCGTGCCGACACCGCGAGAGGGCGTTAATGGATGGTCTGCAGACTTACTTGCGCAGGTTCAGGCTGCTGATAAGCGCGCGATACCGTTCAATATCGTTGGCCTTCAGATAATCCAGCAGGCCGCGGCGCTGGCCGACCATCAGCAGCAGGCCCCGGCGGGAGTGGTGATCGTTCTTGTGGGTGAGCAAGTGCCCGTTGAG
>JAITTS010000037.1 GCA_031286995.1 Oscillospiraceae bacterium | reverse complement strand
CCACCGTGGAGTGCCGCAGACTGTTCATGACGCCGCCCCAGGTGATGGCGGCGCGGTTGATGATGAGGTACGCCACCAGGATGCACAGAAAGATGAGAACAAAACTGTAACTGCCCAGGGCACGGGTAAAGCTGCGCTTGGCGGGGGGCGCGGCGTCTGTGGCGAGGGTGTTGGGGGTGGCGTTATCCATGGCGTTGCAGGGCCTCCTTCGCAGTGACGACGTTTGTGGCGCAGAGCATGACGTTCTCCTCGGTGATCTCGCTGCGGTCAAGCACCGCTTGAATGCCGCCGTGGAAGAACACAATGCAGCGGTCGGCCATTTTTTGTATCTCGGGGATCTCCAGGGTGTTGACCAAAATGGTCTTGCCCGCCCGCGCTAACTCCAGGATCAGCTTGTAGATTTCGGCCTTGGCCCCCACGTCGATGCCCTGCGTGGGGTTATCCATCAACAAGATGTCGGCCTGGGTGTTGAGCCACCGGGCCAGGATGACCTTTTGCTGGTTGCCGCCGGAGAGGGAGGTGATGGCATCCGTATGGTCATTGGCCTTGATGCCCAGCGTGGCGCGCAGGGCGCGGTACTTGCCGATCTCTGCCTTCGCCCGGATGACCGGGCGGCGCAGGGAGAGCGTGTGCTCGGATACGTACATATTTTCTAACAGGGACATGTCGGGGAGCACGGAGTTTTCCTTGCGGTTGGCGGCGATCATGGCCACTTTGGCGCGCATGGCCTGGTGTACGCCGTGACGGCTTACCACCCGGCCCGCGATGCGTATTTCGCCGCCCAGCACGGGCCGCACGCCGAATAGGGTCTGCATCAGTTCGCTGATGCCCGCGCCTTTTAGCCCCGTAAACCCAATCACTTCGCCCCTGCGAATGGTCAAATCAATGTGCTGAAAGCCCACGCCGGAGAAATCCCGAAGCTCCAGGATGGGCTCGCCCAGCGTCCGGGGCTCATAGTAGGCCTCGCTGGAATACTTGCTGCCCACCATCAGCCGCGTCACGTCGTGGGGCGTCGTATCGGCGATGTCGCCGGTTTTGATCAATGCGCCGTTGCGCAGCACGGTGTAACGATCCGCGATGGTGAAGACCTCGTTCATTTTGTGCGAAATAAAGATGAAGGACTTGCCACCCGCCTTCAGGCGGCGCACGATGGCAAACAGGTGCTCTATCTCCGTATTGTTCAGGGCGGTGGTGGGCTCATCCAGTATCAAGAGTTCCGCGCTGGCAAAGAGCGCCTTGGCGATCTCCAGCAGCTGCTTTTTGCTGGTCTCCAGCTCGGATACCGGCGCGGTGGGGTCAATATCCACCCCAAGGCTTTCAAACAGCTCATGGGTCTTGCGCACCATGGCCTTTTTATCCAGAAAGCCCAGGGGATTGAGCAGCTCCTTGCGCAGAAAGATGTTTTCGTAGACCTTGAGGTCGTTGAAGAGGTTCAACTCCTGATGCACGAAGGCGATGCCCGCGCTTTCGGTAGACTGCACCGTGGCGTGATCCAGCCGTTTTCCGTTGAATTCCACCGTGCCGCCATCCCGGGCGTAGACCCCGGCCAAGATGTTCATCAGTGTGGATTTGCCCGCACCGTTCTCCCCCAGCAGGGCGTGCACCTCGCCGCGCCGCACGTCGAAATTTACATGATCCAACACCGTTACGCCAAAGAAGGCCTTGGAGATGTTGGTCATGCGCAGCACATCCGCCATCCGGTTCCCTCCTTGTGAATGATGGCCCACGGGGGGCAGGCCGCCCTGTCCCCCGTGGGCACGCATGTGTTCGTTGGGTTTAGCACCCGGGCCTGTTACTTGGCAAACGCGTCGCCGAAGCCGCGGAACTGATCCACATTGCTGGCATCCACAACGGATACGGGGATCACGTGGTCAACGGGCACTTCCTTGTCCTCGTTGGCATCCACGATATCCTGGATGGCGATCTGGATCATGGCCGGGTCATAGGTCACGGAGAACAGGTCGGCCAGTTTGGAGACCTCTGCCGTGTAATCGTTCTGATGAATGCCCTTAAGCACGCTGTAGATCTCGTTCAGGCCGGAGGAGGTGGCCAGGTTCACTTGGCCGCCCAGGAAGGCATCCTTCTTAGCGGGGTCAATGGCGCCGCCCTTTAGGGCCTCCAGGATGCCCATGGCGATCTCGTCGTCGTGGGTGAAGATGTACTTGGTGGCGGCGATCTCATCTACGCTGCTGGCCTCCAGCCACTCTTCAAACAGCTTGCGGCCTTCGGAACGGCTCCAGCCCGTGTAGGCGGTGGATTTGATGCCCGCGATCTGCTCGTCGCTCCAGCCGTTCTCCTGCAAGGTGGCGAAGAAGCCGTTGTTGCGCATTTCGGGCACGGAGGAGTTGTCGCCGGGGATGATGAGCACCGGGTCGCCGGGCTGCAGGCCCTTGGCGATGAAGCGCTTGGCGCTCTCAATGCCGATGCCCTCGTTGTCGCCTTTCACGTTGGCGATGGCGTCTCCGGCCACGGCGTCGATCACGCGGTCAAACTGCACGAAGGGGATCTCCGCCGCCACCAGCTTTTGCAGCGTGGCTTCCAGCGTGTTGTCGTAGGGCAGAATGACGACCGCCTCGTCGGACTCGGTGGCGATAATATCTTCCACCTGGGCGATCTGGTTGGCCGGATCCGAGGCCGGGATGACCCTGGCGCTGTATGTACCGGCGGCGTTGATCTCCGCAGCCTTTTCTTCCGCGTAAGTCAGCACAGCGCCGGTCCAGCCATGGTCAGCGTTGGGCACCAGGATGGCGATGTTTTCCGCCAGGGCCACGGTGGCGCCCAGCAGCAGCACAGCGGCCAATAGGGTAGCGAGGATTTTCTTCATGGATATCCCTCCGGTGTTATATTTTTACTGGCGGTGAAACCGCCAATAAATGCGGGGGCGGGGGTTACACATTGACCCAGGCGGAGTCGGCCTTGGCGCTGCCGATGACTGCGTGCACAAAGCGCACACCCGCCAGGCCATCCTCTGCGTTGGGGAAGTCCAGATCGGCCGGGGCCAGGGCCTGGCCCGCATCCTTCTTGATCAGGGCGCTGATGTAGTTGCGGTACACGTTGGCAAAGGCCACGTACAGCCCCTCTGGATGGCCGGATGGCAGGCGGTTGCCCGTGGCGGAAGGCTGTTGCAGGTAACCGGTGCCGCGGCTTAGCATTTCCGGCGGGCGGCCCTTGGGGGTGTAGCGCACGTAATCCGGGTAGTGCTGCTCCCACTCCAGCGAGCCTTCGGTACCGTAGATGCGCACGATCAGGCCATTGAGCTTGCCGCAGGCGATTTGGCTGCACCAATAAGCGCCATTCACACCGTTTTCGTACGCCACGATGATGTTGGCGTTCATATCCAGCGGTTTGCCGTAGGTATTGGTGGTGGCCAGCAGGCGCTCGATTTTCAGGCCCGTCAGGTAATGCACGGTGTTTTCGATGTGGGTACCTATGTCGCCCACGCAGTTGGAGATACCGGCCACCTTGGGGTCGCTGCGCCAGCCAGATAGCTTGGCCGTGCCGGGATCTGCCTGGCCAAGCTCGTCAATGAGCCATTCCTGCGCGTACTCGGCGTTGACGGCGATGATCTTGCCGATCTTGCCCGCCGCAATCATGTCCTTGGCGACCTTGACCATGGTGTAGCCGGAGTAGCTGTAGGTCATGCCAAAGAGCAGGTTTTTTTCTTTGGTGAGGGCCACCAGCTCTTCGGCCTGCTCCACGGTGAAGCACAGGGGTTTTTCGCACACCACGTTGATGCCGTGGGTCAGGAAGGTCTTAGCGATCTCGTAGTGGGTGCTGTTGGGGGTGGTGATGCTGACAAAACGCACGCCGTCGGGTCTGGCGCTCTCTTTTTCGGCCATGCTCTGGTAGTTGTCGTACACCCGGCTGGAATCTACGCCGTAGAGCGCGCCGGTATCCGTATTTTCTTGGGGAATGATGCTAAAGCAACCCGCCGCCAGCGTGGCGCGGGGATCGAAGGCGATGGCCTTGCGGTGCACCTCGCCGATAAAGGCGTTGTACGCGCCGCCTACCATGCCGTAAGGCAATTTTTTGGACATGTGTGTACCCTCCCTGCCGTGCAAAGCGCTGTTAGTTGTTGGCGATGGCGTCATCAAACTTAAAATCTGACGCCTTGAAATCTACCTTTTTGACAAAGGCGCAGGCCTCTGTGGCCCCCTCCACGCGATCCATACCGCTATCCTCCCACTCTACAGAGAGGGGGCCGTCGTAGCCGGTGGCGTTGAGCACGCGGATGATCTCTTCAAAATTTACATCCCCGTGGCCCAGGGAGCGGAAGTTCCAGCCCCTGCGCAGGTCGCCGAAGTCAATGTGCGAGCCCAGCAGGCCGCTACGCCCATCTAGCGTGACGGCGGCATCCTTCATGTGCACGTGGTACACGCGGGCCGCAAAGTCTTGCAGGAAGAGATGGGGCTTGATGCCCTGCCACTGCAGGTGGCTGGGATCGAAGTTGAGGCCGAACTCGGGGCGATGGGCGAACTTATGCAGCAATGTTTTCGTGGAGTAGTAGTCGAAGGCGATCTCGCCGGGGTGTACCTCCAGCGCGAACTTGACGTTGTACTTCTTGAACTCATCCAGAATGGGCGTCCACAGGCGCACAATCTCGTCAAAGCCTTCCTCCACCTGCTGCGCCGTGGTCTGGGGGAAGGAGTACATCCACTTCCAGATGGGGGAGCCGGTAAAGCCCGTCACCACATCCACGCCCAACTTGCGGGCCACGGCGGGGGCCTTTTTCATCGTATCAATGGCCCATTGGCGTATGGCATCCGGCTGATTGGCCAAGGCGGCGGGGGCAAAGTTGTTCAGCCGTACATCCGGCGCGTCGCCCACGCACTGACCGATGATGTGCGCGGCAATGGCCTTGCACACCAGGTTGTGCTTCTTGAGCGTATCCTGAATGTAGCGCACGTAGCCGTCATCTGCGTAGGCCTTGTCCAGATCCAGATCATTGCCCCAACAGGCGATCTCCAGGCCGTCATAGCCCATCTTCGCGGCCAGCGCGCACAGTTCGTCAAAGGGCAAATCCGCCCATTGGCAGGTGCACAAAGTGACAGGTCTCTTTCCCATATGGTACGCCTCCTTCAAGCTGTGTGCCCGGGCACACGCGTTCATATAACACTGTGCCTTCTTATGGCCATAATGTTAGCACATATTTTAGGTATGGTCAACATAAAACAACGTGAACCAAGGATGTTTCCGCCAAAATATCATGGGCGAAAGAAGGCAAACAAAAACGATTTCGGGTAGCGGAGGGGCGTCCTCCGCCGCTGCCGCTTTATGGGGGGCGGCACAAAAAAACAATCCGGGGCGCGGCACAGCGCGAAGCCCCGGATCATTTTGCGCGCAACGAGGGGAAGAGGGGGGCAACCCGTGCAATGTTTGATGAAGCTGCCCTAGACCATCACATCGCACCGCAGCGGCTCTTGCCCGCGCAGGGCGGCGCTGCGGGCATCGGGCTGGGTGAAGCCCACGTGCAGCGCGTGCGGGCCATGGCAGGGCACCGGGTCGCCCAGCGCGTTGCGCCGGGCAAAGGCGTTTGGATCCAGCGGGATGGTGACGCGCCGGCTCTCGCCCGGCTGCAAAAACACCTCGCCCAACCCGCACAGGCTTCGGATTTCCCGCTGGCCGGGGGAGGTGACGTACACCTGCACCACCTCCCGCGCGGGCATTGCGCCGGTGTTGGTGACGGTGACGGCCGCGCTCTGCGCATCCGCCGTGGCATCCACCAGCCGGAAGGCGGCGTAGCTCAGGCCGAAGCCAAAGGGGTAGAGCGCCTCGCCGCGGAAGTAGCGATAGGTGCGGCCCTCCATGTTGTAATCACGAAAATCCGGCAAGTCTTCGGTGGCGCGGTAAAAGGTGACCGGCAGCTTGCCCGAAGGGCTGAATGCGCCGAAGAGGGCCTGGGCAATGGCCGTGCCGCCGTACGCGCCGGGGTAAAAGGCTTGCAGAATGCCGTTGGCGTGAGCATCTGCCCAAGAGAGGGCCAGCGCGCTGCCGGAGAGCAGCACCAAAATGACGGGCTTGCCCGCCGCCGCTTCCACCACGGCTTCCAGCAGGGCCTGCTGGCGGCCCGGCAGCTCCAGGCCGCGCTTGTCACCGCTGGCAAAGTCGTTGGATGCGTCGCCCTCCTCGCCCTCAATATCCGCATCCAAGCCCAGGCACACGATCACCGCGTCGCTGCGCTTGGCCACGGTGCGGGCCTCGGCCAGGCGGTCATCCGGCATGGTCAGGGTGCTGGTGGCGTTTTTGTACAGGTGACAGCCTTCGGCGTAGAGCACCCGGCTGCCCAGGGGCTCCAGCATATCCTGTATGGCTTGCAGGGGGGTGATGTGGCGGCTGGCCGTGCCCTCGTAGTTGCCCTCCAGCGCGCGGCGGCTGTCCGCGTTGGGGCCGATGACGCCCACGGTCTGGTACCTGCGCGCATCCAGGGGCAGCGCGCCGTCGTTCTTTAGCAGCACCAGGCTCTGCCGGGCGGCTTCCAGGCTTAAATCGCGGTGTGCCTGGCAATCCACCACCTCATAGGGGATGCCGGTGTAGGCCGGGTTCTCCGGCGCGCCAAGCAGCCCCAGGCGCATGCGGGCCACGAAGAGCCGCTGCACCGCCGTATCTATTTGCGCTTCGGTCAGCAAGCCATCGCGCACGGCATGCAGGCAATAGCCGAACAGGTTGCCGCAGTTGACGTCGCAGCCGTTGGATACCGCCAGCGCCACGGATTCCACCGGGCCCGCGGTGACGCGGTGCCCCTCGTAAAAATCTTTGATAGCCCAGCAATCCGACACCACATGGCCGTCAAACCCCCATTTGCCGCGCAGTATATCCTTGAGCAGCATGGCGGATCCGCAGCAGGGCTCGCCCCAGGTGCGGTTGTAGGCGCCCATCACGGCCTCTGCCTGGCCCTCCTTTACGGCGGCCTCAAAGGCGGGCAGGTAGGTGTTCCACAGATCGTAAGCGTCGCATACGGCGTTGAAGCTGTGGCGCTCATCCTCCGGGCCGGAGTGCACGGCAAAGTGCTTGGCGCAGGCCGCCGTCTTCAACTGATCTCTATCCGGCCCCTGCAGCCCGCGGATGAAGGCCACGCCCATGCGCGCGGTCAGGTAAGGATCCTCGCCATAGGTTTCGTGACCCCGTCCCCAGCGGGGATCGCGGAAGATGTTGATGTTGGGCGACCAGAAGGTGAGCCCCTTGTAAATGTCGTGATCGCCCTGCGCCTGGGCCGCGTGGTACTTCGCGCGGGCCTCGGTGCTGATGACATCCGCCACCCGCTGCGCCAAGGCGGGGCTGAAGGTGGCGGCCAGGGCGATGGCCTGGGGAAACATGGTGGCCACACCCGCCCGCGCCACGCCGTGCAGCGCCTCGTTCCACCAGTTGTAGGAGGGGATGCCCAGGCGCGCCACCTGGGATGCGCCGTGCAGCATTTGGGCCGCCTTTTCCGCCAGCGTCATCTGGGCCACGAGGGCGCGCGCCTTCTCGCGCAGGGCGGCGGCTTTTGCGGCGGGTGGGTTCTGTTGGTTCACGGTAAGCACTCCTTCCCAAAGGCAGATCAATCAAAAACGCGGCCTCACGCACCGGGCCGCGCTTATGGCAAAACATCGCCGGCGACGGGCGCGGGCACCGCCCGCCGCGCCCTACTCTTTTACAGAACCCAGGGCCACACCGGCAATGATGTACTTGGATAGGATGAAGTACACCACCAGCAGCGGCAGCACGGACATGGCCAGCGCCAGGTACACCGCGCCGTACTCTGTCTTGTAGATGTCGCCCTTGAGCAGGCTGACCATGATGGGCATGGTGTAGTTCTCTTTCCTGGTGAGCAGGATCATGGGCATGAACAGGCTGTTCCAACTGGTTACAAAGGTGAAGATGGCCTGTGTCGCCATGGCAGGCTTCATGACGGGGATGACAAACGAGTTGAAGATGCGGAACTCGCCCGCGCCGTCAATGCGCGCGGATGCCACCATATCCAGGCTCAGCGTGGGCAGCATGTACTGGCGCATAAAGAAGACCGTGGCGGGCGCAGCGATGCTGGGCAATATCAGCGCCAGAAAGTTATTGGTCATGTGCAGCCGGTACATGAACTGATAGAACCCGATACTCGTCACCTGGGTAGGGATCATCATGACCGCCATGATCACCGTGAAGAAGGGCTGCCGCATCCGCCAACTGTAGGCCACCAGCGCGTAGGCGGTCAAGGTGGAGAAGTACACCGCGCAAAAGGTAGCCCCTGTGGAGATGATGAGGGAGTTGATAAAGCCGACGATCGGGTCAAAGGTTTTGCCCGAGAGCACTTTCAGGTTATCCAGCAGGTAGCTGGAGGGGATCAGCGAGATTGCCTGCTGCTGCACCTGGTAGGTGCTGCGGGTAGCGTTGGCGAACATGATCCAGAAGGGCAGGATGCTCAGGATGGCCAGAAGGATGCAGACCACGTAGAGCACAACGTTGGCGGGCTTGCGCCTTGCCGTGATATCCATGCGGGTGGTCATGCCGCCGCCCCCTTTCTCGCCCTGCGCAGCGCGCGCTTGGCTTGCCGCGCCTGCCTGTTCGCGCGCGCCTCGTATCTGTCGCGCATCAGGTAGAACACGATGGCGGAGAGCGCCACGATGATGAGGAACATGATCATGCTGGCGGCGGCGGCGCGGTTGTACAGGTAGGTGCCGCTGAACGCCTGCGCGTAGACGAACACGCTGGTGGTCATGGTCTCGTTCGCGGGGCCGCCGTTCCAGTTGAACAGTTTGGGTATCTCAAACATGTTCAGACCGCCGATCAGGCTGGTGATCAGCGTAAAGAGAAGGATGGTGCGCAGACAGGGCAGCGTGATGCGGAAGAAGGCCTGCCCCCGGGAAGCGCCGTCAATTTCGGCGGATTCGAACAGCTCGGGGTTGATGCCCAGCACGCCGGATATCAGGATGATGGCCGTGTAGCCGTACCACATCCAGAACTGAATGAAGGCTACGATCAGCTTGGATGCCCATGGGCTGGTGGAAAAGTCAAAGGAGGCCAGCCCGAAGGCCTTGAGGATGCTGTTGACAGGCCCGACCGGGTAGCCGAAGATGGAAGCGAACAGGATCGCCACAGTCGCCGCGGTGATGATGTTGGGCATGTAAAACATTACCTTGAACACGCCCTCGCCGCGAATGTTGCGGGCGCGGCCGGTGAACCAGTACGTCAGCAGCATGGCCAGCGAAAGCTGCGGGATGAAGTTGATGATCCAGATGACGAGGGTGTTGACGAAGGATTTTTGGAAGGTAGCGTTGTTCAGTATGCCGGTGAAATTGGCAAAGGGGTCTTTTAAAAAATTGAAGGAAGTGGTTGTGACGCCCTTTAAATCCGTAAAGCCGATCACCGCCGTGTAGAGCGTGGGGTACAGCGAGAAAAACAGAAACACCAGCACGAAGGGGATGCTGAACAGATAGCCGTACTTGGCGTAACTGACGCCCTTGATCCGTTTGACGCCTGGCTGCAAGGCCCTTCACCTCTCAATGCATTGTATTGAATGGCCCCAAACGACGTGTGGACGGACGGGTTTTGTCCGTCCGTCCACACATCCATGGGGTGGGATCACTTGGGCTTGCCGAAGCGTCAGTCGATGCCCATTGTATCAGAAACCGTCTGCCGGAACGCGGCGATGGCCTCGTCACGGCTGATGTTGCCCGCCGTGTACTGGCGAACCTGGTCGCGCCACAGGTTGTTGATGCTCTCATCGTACTGGGTCAGGTTCTTGCCGTTGGCAAACTGGTTGGCCGGCACGAACACATCGAACATGTTCTGGCCGCCCAGGAAATCAAGCTCGCCGTTGGATTTGGCCATCACGGTGCCGGAGGCCACGGTATCCTTGGTGCCGCCTTCGCCGTTGAGGGTGCCGTTGGCCCAGAAGTACTGCAGGCTCTGGTCGTCATCCGCAAGGGTGATCCAGTTGACCAGCTCGGCCACGGCGGCCTGCTTTTCGGCAGCCACATCCTTGTTGGCCAGCACCCAGGTGCCGCCCCAGAAGAAGCCGATCGGGGGCTCGCACACCGCCCAGTCGCCATAGGTGCCTTCGCCAGCCTTCGTGCCGCCGGAGTTGCCGGCCATCACGTAGTTGATCAGCCACGCGGGGCCGAAGAAGCCGAAAACGGGCTGCTCGCCGATGCCCTTCATGTCAGCGTACCAGGCGTCGGTCCAGTCGCGGGTGTCGTTGTGATAGCCGTTGTCCTTAAGCTGCTTGGCGATATCCAGAAACGCCTCGCGCGCGGGGTCTAAGTACAGGGCGCCATCCACGATCCAGCCCTGTTCAGAGCTGTTCTCCACCGCGTGCCACACGTCGCCGTCGCCGGAGACGATGCCGTAGCCCTTGGCCTTGAGATCCGCGGCGGCCTTAAAGAACTGATCCCAGCCCGGGCCGATCTTTTTGGCGATCTCGGCGGGGTCGTCGGTGCCCCAGGTATCCTTGGCCAGGGAGCGGCGATAGATGAACGCGCCGCCGGTGGCCTGGTAGCCCAACCCGGCCAAGGCGCCATCCGCAGGGCGGGTGCCGATATCAATGGTGTACTGCGCGATATCGGCGGCCTTGACGACCGTAGCCACATCAATGCCCAGATCGGCGTACGCCGCGGCGTAGCCCGACATATCGCCCTGGGTGTACTTGAGCACGAACGCGGATTCGGCGCAGTACATATCCGGCGCTTCCGCGCCGCCGGCGGCCAGCGCCTGATCCAGGGCGGGCTGATACAGACCATCCGTGGTGGCGATGATGGTCGCGTTGACGGTGTAGCCAAAGTCCGGGTGCAGCTCGATGTACCGCTCGATCATCTTGGGCACTTCATCGGTGAAGGAGTAGAGGTTGATAACCCCCCCCCCCGCGGCCGACGCGGATGTCAGCACGGAAAGGGATGCCAGAAGGCACAGGGCAAGCACCAGGGAAACAAATTTTTTCATACCGATTACCTCCTTGATTATTGGTGCCGGGTATCTATCTTTCAGCCCGGCCGCAAAGGGTGGCGGTGGCGTACACCAAACACGCCGCCTAAGCGCTGTACGCACCCAGACAAGACGCGTCCCTGGCCAGCACACCCTCTCCCCGCGATGCCGCAGGCGAAAAGATCAGCGTTACCGAATACGTTTTAGTCTGAACGTATTATAGCAAAGTCAACAAAAAAAAGCAAGCATTTAATTCAACAGGCCTGAAAAAAGTTTATCCCCGCTGGCGCAGGCGGCAGGCGCACAGGGCGCTGCCCGCGGCAAACAGGGCGGATACCACCGCCCCCGCCAGCAGCGAGGTTTTGCCCACCACAAAGCCGATCAGCGGCGCGCAGACGATGGCTGAAAGGCCGGTGGTTAACAGCAGCGCCGTGATGCCCAGCATGGATCGCTGCGGGTTGCGGCGCGTCATGTCGGATATGGTCATGGGGATGACGGCCCCGCCGAACAGCCCCGCCAGCGCGGTGGCCACGCATAAGGCCACAGCCCCGCCTATGCTGAGGCCGACCAGCAGCGTCAGCGCGGTCAGCGCCATGCCCGCGCGCAGGTAGTGCCCCGCGGGGATGCGCAACGCGGGTACGATGAGGCGGGATAGCACCGTGCCCACCCAGAAGAGGGAGAGCGCCACCGCGCCCAGCGCGGCGTGGGCCGGGTAGGTTTCGCCGATGATGCGGGTGATCCACAGGTAGATGCTCACCTGGTGGGCGCAGTAGCAGGCCATGACCACCACCAGGGGCAGATTGCCTTTTTGCGCGGCGAAGGCGCGCAGATCGGCCCACTTGAGGGCGCTCTGCGGGGCCATGTGCCCGGCCAGTGCGCCGCCCGCGCGGTTGAATACCCAAAAGCAGGCCGCGCAGCACAGCGCGCAGGCCGCGGCCAGTATCCACAGCACGGTGCGCCAGGTGGCGCCGCCGCCCAGCAGTGGGGTCATCCACAGCGGGGCCAGTATGCCGCCCACGCCGTACACCGCGTGCAGCACGCCCATGAGCATCGCGCCGCGCGGGCCCTGGTGCAGATCGGATATGACGGCGGAGGACGACGTATCCACACAGCCGAAACCAAAGCCCACCAAAAAGTAGCAGACCGTCAGCAGCAGGGCGGATGGCGCGGCCCCGCACAGCGCCAGCATCACCGCCATGATGCCAAGGCCCATGGCGAACAGGCGCGGCTTGCCCGTGCGCGCCGCCAGGGGGATGGAGAGCAGCATGGCCTGTAGCACGCCCACCTTGGCCGCCGCTTTGGGCAAGCCCTGGGCGGCGGATGTGAGGGAGAAGGTGTTGATAAAGCCGCTTAGCAGCACACCCTGGGCGTTGCTGGATGTGGCGAAGAGAAACATGCCCAGGAAAACGACGGCGGTCACCCACAGCGCGGTTCTTTTCATGATGAGACCTCCAAAAAAATATTAATCCAACACACCATTCAGGCGCGGTTTTAGCATGGCCGGGCCGCGCTGATAGCCGGTTTGCAGCGCCACCCAGCGCTCCTCCCGCGCGCTGGTGATAAAGCCCTCCATGGCCTCCAGCACGTGCAGGGTCTGCTGCACGCCCGCGCGGGCGGGGCGTCCGTCGCGCAGGGCGTTGGCCATATCCGCCAGGCCCAGGGCGCGGCTGTTGGCGGCGTAGTCAAAGCACAGGGGAATATCCCGCGCTTCGCCCTCTTCGGGGCGGTAGAGGCGCACAGGCCCGCCGAAGGTATTGGGATCCGGCACGTGCAGGGTGCCCTCGGTGCCGTGGATATCCAGGCGCGAATGGGTCTTGTCGTACACATCAAAGGTGGTCAGCAGCGTGCCCACGGCCCCGGATTCGTACTGGATGGTGCCCGCCACGTGGGTTGGTACCTCTACCTTCACCTGGGTACCCCGGAAGGGCTGGCTGGTGATCAGCCGGGTATCAAAGCTGGCGCGGGCGGCGCTGAACACGCGGCGTATGCCGCCCATCAGGTTGACCAGCGCGGTGAGGTAATAGGGCCCCATATCCAGCATGGGGCCGCCGCCGCGCTGGTAGTAGAACGCCGGGTCGGGGTGCCAGGATTCGGGCCCGTGGGTGATCATGACCGCGCTGGAGGCGATGGGCGTGCCGATCCAGCCTTCGTCTATCAGCCTGCGGCAGGTCTGTATGCCCGCGCCCAAAAAGGTATCCGGCGCGCCGCCCAGCATGCGTTCCTTTTCGCGCGCCAGGGCAGCCAGGGCCCGGCCTTCGGCCAGGGTAGCGCCCAGCGGCTTTTCGCAGTACACGTGCTTGCCCGCCAGCAGCGCGGCGCGGGATACATCAAAGTGCTCGTAGGGCCGGGTGAGGTTGAGCACGATATCCACATCCGGGTCGGCAAAGGCCTCGTGCATATCCTCGTACAGTTTGGGGATGTTGTACTTGCCGCGCGCGGCCTTGGCGCGCTCGCGCACCAGGTCGCACACGCCCACGAGCTCAATTTCCTGAAAGACGTTGGTGATATTCTCCAGATAGATGCCGCTGATGCAGCCCACGCCGATCATGGCCACCCCGATGCGTCCGTCGCGCCCCATGCGAAAGCCCCCTTTTTTGCTTAAATATCCCCGAACCGCGCCGCATCCGGCTCACCAGAGGGCGCGCAGGCCCGGCCTTCCCCGGCCCACAACAGCCCCCGCAGCAGCAGGGTCTGCGCGGCGGGGTACAGATCAAACACATCGTCGTGATGCCCCAGGGAGAGATAGAACACACGGCCAAAGCCCCAGAATTTTGTCCACGCCACGGGCATATCCACGGGCCGGTTGGCCGTGTGGCAGCCCGGCGCCACGGGGAAGCGCGTGGTGGCCAGCACCTCTACCGCCGGGTCTACGTGCAGGTAGTACTGCTCGCTGACCACATCAAAATCCGCCAGGCCCTGCACGATGGGGCTGGAGCCGTGGCGGATGTTGACGGTGTAGCGCGTGCCGTCGTTGCCCGGATGACTGACCCACTGCCCGCCGGTCATGAACTGCCACTGGCTATCCAGCCGGAAGGAATCGCACAGGCCGCCGTGGCAGCCGCCCAGGCCCACGCCGCGGGCCACGGCGCGGCAGATGTTTTGAGAGAGCGCGGGGGCGAGCTCGCCCATGGTCCAGCATGGCACGATGAGGTCGAGCCGCTGCAGGGCATCCGCATCCGCCAGGGCATCGAGCGTGCCGGATACGGTGGTTTCGTAGCCGTTTTGCGCGAGCAGCCCGGCGATGCGCGCGGCCACGAGCTCTGGCTCGTGCCCGGCCCAGCCACCCCACAGGATGAGCGCCTTTTTTGCGGGGAGATGCATGGATGTGCCCTCCTTGATGCGAATTGA
The DNA here is from genome assembly GCA_031286995.1 of Oscillospiraceae bacterium. Classification (GTDB taxonomy): domain Bacteria; phylum Bacillota; class Clostridia; order Christensenellales; family Aristaeellaceae; genus JAITTS01. The sequence continues at coordinate 6,311 of JAITTS010000037.1, read as the reverse complement.
ATTGCCCGGGCCCTTGCCGCAAGCGGGCGCGCCCGCTAGTACCAGCGATCCTGCGCGTAGCTTTGCGCCTTGCTGTTAGAGACATCCAGCGTGCCGTCGTAGCGCGCCCATGTGCCATCATCCAGCAGCACGGCGTTCCAGGCGTGATACTGCTTATCCGCGTAGCCGATGATCATTTTGGTGGGTACGCCCTGGGATCGCAGCATGCCCGCCACCAGGGCCGCGTAGTCAAAGCAGATGCCGCGCTTGCTGGTGTAGGTGTCGTCCAGATTGGGCAGGTAGATTTTGATTTGGCCGGATGTGACCTGCTGGGCCTTGAGATAATCGTACTGTATGTTGGCCTTGATGTAGCCGCGCACGGCCTTCAGTTTATCCAGCGCGGTCGCGGCGTCTGCGCAGAGGGCATCCGCCTCATACAGCGCCAGTGTATCCAGGTAGTTGACATACTGGCTGGGGTAGAGGTAGGGCAGGTTTTCATCCGCCAGGCTCACCTTGATTTTCTGCGAAAACGCCAGGGAGTACTTGGTATCCTTCACCTGCTGGTACAGCTGCACCTGGTAGGCGCCATCCCCCATTTGCAGGGGAAAGACCTCGTAGTTGCCGTCGCCGTTCAGGTCGTAATCAAAAACCTGGTCGGCCCTGGTGATGCGCAGCTTCAGGCGCTTGAGGTTGCCCTCGTGCAGCATCATCACGTAGCCCTGATCGGTGTGGCTGGCATCCAGCGTGGTGCCTTTTTTGCTGTAGGTTACCTCGCCGGAGGCCTGCGGAATGTAATCTACACGGGCGGCGGCCACCGGCACGCGGATACAGGCCGCCGCCAGCGCGCACAGCAGCGCCGCGCCAACGGAGCGCGGCACCGCGCGCCGGTATCTGCCCATGACGCGCGCTGTTCGCATTGCTTTGACCACCTTTGCGGTTGCATTTTATCTTGGCGCGGAGATGGAAGCCTTGCCCTATTATAGAACAAAACCACCTGGGGAACAAGCGGTTCACCCTGATTTTTGTGTTAAAAAACGCTACGCGGGGGGCGGTGTGAGAACCGCGCCCCCGCGCTGTGCGGCAGATGCGTGAAAGCGGATGGCGCTCACTGCCCGTCTACGGCAAAGCCCACGGCCTTATCCCGCGCCTGGGGCGTTACGCCAAAGGCCAGGGTGCTGGCGTAGCGGTGGCGCAGTTCGTAGTTTTCGGTGGCGTTCAGGTACACGCCTTCCGGGCCGAAGCGCACATCCTCGCCATACCAGGCGGAGCCGGCGGCCAGGCGCACGTGGTAGTAGCCGGGCCGCACGCTTACTTTCACCCTGTCGCCGGGGGCGAGAAACACGGTGCAGGCCAGGTTATCCGGCGTGGCGGTAAAATCCGCGGCATCCTGCGCGGCGTAGAGGTCCAGCAGCATGGGCACATCCTTGCTGTTTTGTAAAATAAGCTGCGCGGTGCCATTGGCGCGCTTGTAGAGCACAGCCTTGCCGGGGAAGGGCTGGGGGGCGGGGCGCGCCGCGGCGTGGGCCTGCGCGCGGGCGGTGACGGCATCCCCGGTCTCCGCCAGGGCGGTGAAGCCCTGCCGCAGGGGCTGGGCGGCGCCCGGGCTGAGGATATCGGCCGGCTGCAGATCGGGGTTGAGGAAGGCCTGCAGCGGGATGGTGAGGGTGAAGGTTTCGGCATCGCCGGGATCCGCGTCTTTGGCCAGGCGGGCGATCAGCGCGGCATCCAGCGCGGCGGGGATGTTATCCGCCGTGGCCTCGGCGCGGTTAAAAGCGGCCAGCCAATCGGCGAACCAGGCGTCGGCCAGGCCGGCGATCTCCGGCTGGGTGACGGTGATGGTGAGGGTGGTGGCATGCCAGGTGATCTGTTGCAGGCTGCGCAGGTAGAGGGGCCACCAGCGGCGCACCGCCTGTTCCTCCGCATCCAGGTAGAGGATGGGAAGGTAGGGCAGGTTTGCGGTGCCAAAGAGCACGGCCTGCTCATCCGGGGAAAGCTCGCCATCCGGGGTGAGGCCCTTGGCCTGCTCGTAGGCGAGGGTGGCGGCCACGGCCTGGCGGCCGAACTTATTGCTCACCTTGCCGGTTAAGTAGCCCTGCGCGATCAGCGCGGCCTGGGCGGCGCGGGCCGGATCGCCCGTGCTGCCCAGGCGGATGACGGCGTAGCCGCCCATGTAGGCGGGCGTTTGGGTGGCGGGGGTGAAGGGCAGGCTCTTCCAAAAATCCGGGCTGCGGCGATCATCCAGCACGATGCGGGAGAGGGCGCTGTGCGCGCGCGTGGCGGTGAGCGCCTTGTGCAGCCAGGTGGTGGAGAAGGCGCGGGCCGTATCCTGCATGGCCAGCACAAAGTCGGGATCGGCCGGGGGCGCGCCGTCGTCGCGGGGGTCGTGGCGCACGGGGCCTACCCACAGGCCCTGTTTCAGCAGGCGGGGCAGGCCATCCCGTATCTCCGTGGCCAGCTTCTGCATGTACGCAAAGGGATCATCCCCCGCGTAGAGGGGCAGGCGCTGGGTGTTGAGGTTCTTCAAATTCGGCATGATCAGCTCGGTGATGTAGCCGCCATCCTGTTTGCGGGTATGGGCGTTGTCGGCAAACCATTGGCCCAGGGCATCGGCAAAGGGCACGGATTCCGCGCCGATGCCCTGCAGCGCCGCATCCCAGCTGGCGGCGACGAGCGCCCGGGTGTAGGCGGCGGCGCTTTCATCGGCGGCCTCGGCCAGGGCGGGGGTGTGCAGTGCGGCCAAGAGCAACGCGGCCAGCAACGGCGCCCAAACGCGGCGGAAGGGCAAATGCTTCATAAAAAATGTGGCTCCTTTCGGTGAGCGAAGATGGGGCCGCGCGAGGGCGCGCGATCAGGGGTTGTAGGCGGAGTTGAAGACACCGATCCAGTCATCCGGCTGTACGGGCTGCGCGGTGGGCGCGTTAGCGTCAGCCGTGGCCGCAGGCGCGGGTGTAACCGTGGGCTGCGGCGTGGCTTCATCAACCGTGAGCTCAGGGGTGGGCTGCGCTGTAGCTTCATCAACCGTGGACTCAGGGGCGGGCGGCGCCGCAGGATCGGCCAGGTAGGCGGTGGCGATGGCCTGCGACCAGGTGGCGTAGGCGGATATTTGGTAGCTCTGGATGCCGGGGCCGTAGAAATCTACATACTCGTTGCTGTAGAGGGGCACCATGGGCAGCAGATCCGCCCAGCGGGTTTGGAAGGCGAGCCACTTGCGGATGTAGGCAGAGGTGTCGGCGGTGGGGGTGCGGAGCATATCTTTGGCCAGCAGCATGAGCTGTTCGTCCTTGAGGCCGGTGGTGTTGACCGCGCCCTGATAGGCGTCATCCGTGCTGAAGTCGGATGAGGGATCGAAGATGTAGAAGAAGTTGGTGCCCAGGTAGAACATATCGTAGGCGCGGGGCTGCAGGCGCAGGTAGTGGGATAGCATATCCGTAAAGGGCAGGGTGGTCACCTGCAGGCCGATGCCCGCCTGCGCGAAGGCGGGGGTGAGGAGGGTTTGCAGCGCGTCGGCCACGGCGCTATCCGCCGTTTTGGCCCAGCGGATGGCCAAGGCTTCCAGGCCGCCATCCTGCGTGCGGCGATAGCGGGTGCCCTGGGCGTAGGGCTGGCCCTGCGCATCCAGCACCCAGCCATCCGCATCCAGCAGGGCCGCGGCGCGCGCCGGATCAAAGGGTATCCGCAGGGGCTGCACGGCATCCTGTACGGGCGTGCCGCCCTGATCATCCGCCAGGGTTTGCCCCATCATCCACTGGCCCTGGCCATAGTAGCCATACACGGGCGAGGCGCTGAGGGCGGCCTGATCGCCCATCACGCTTTGCAAAAGGGCATCCACATCCACCAGGCTGGCGATGGCCTTGCGCACGGCCACGCTTGCGGCAGGGCCCTGCTCGCACGCGAAGGAGAGGAAGGAGAAGCCCGTGCGCCAGTAGTTGAGGCGCTGCACGCCGGGCACGGCGGAGAGCTGCGCGATGGCCACGGGGTCGGATACCTTGTTGATCAGATCCACCGTGCCGCCGGCCAGGGCCGCGGGCATATCCGCGCTGGGGATACAGCGGAAGGTGATGTACTGTATGTGGGGCGTGGCGCCTGAAAAGTCGCCCTTGTAGCGGGGGTTTATCTCAAAATCCGCCGTGCCCCGGGCAATGTCGAAACCCAGCAGGCGGTAGGGGCCGCTGGTGACGCGGGGGTTGAGCACGTAGCCCGCCCGGGGGTTGAGCATGGTTTCGCGCAGCATGGCGGTCGAGAATACGCCGGGGGTATAGGGCAGACCATCCGCCGGCGCGGCGTTTGGGGCGGCGGCGATGTACACGCCCTGCCCATCGTCGCGCACGGCGCAGCCCGGCGCGATGACGGAGATGGGGTAGGGCGTGATATCCAGCCGCGCGACGGAGTAGAAGTAGACCATATCCTCCGCGCGGATGTTGATAGAGAAGGTGTGCTCATCCAGCAGGCGCGCGCCGGTGATCACGGGGGTGGCGCCCGCCCAGTAATCCGCGTAGCCGGTGATAAAATCCGCCTTGGCGGGCACGCCGCCCAGGCTTGTTATCTCCGGCGCGCCGCACAGCAGCAGGGAGAACATGTAATCCGCCGCGGTGATGGGCGTGCCGTCGCTGTAGGTGAGATCCGTGGCGATGGTGAAGGTGTGCGTGCCGCTGCCGTTGGCCTGATAGGTGAGGGAGGAATCGGTCACCACGCTGGGATCGATCTGCATGCTGTCACCTTGCCAGCGCACGGTAGAATAGCCGTGCAGCAGGGTGCGCACATCAATATCCGCGGTGTTGCTGCCCCACATATCCGTGGCAAAGTAACCGCTCATGGCCGTGGTGGAGCCCACGGTGATGTGCGTGCCGGGCTGTGTGCCCACGGGCGCGGCGGGCAGGCCGTCATCCATCCGGGCATCCAAATCCACATCCGCATCCGGGCTGCCGCTGGCCAGGGCGGGGGCGCCGCAGGCCAGCAGGCACAGGGCCAGCAAACAGGCGCACAGGCGTTTGATGTTCATGCCACTTCCCCTTTTCATTGTTATGTGGTAGACTTGTATCATGAAGAAAGCACAGCGTTATTTGCGCTTTCTGTATTTTAATCCATTCGCGGAAAAATTACAATAGATTTTGATACTTTTTTTGGAAAATGGGCTTGCAAGCACGCCAGAAATCCGCTATATTAGTGGCAATTAAAGACAGCCCATCCCATCCACCCAGGAGAGGCGCGCTATGATCGCCAACACGGCCAAGGTGATATCCATCGGCAAAAGGGTGCAGGCTTTGGATAAGCGCTGCCAAGCCCTAAAGCCTTTGGCGGGCGACCCTGTGATACTGGTTTGCCAACAAGACCAGGATTTTGTGCTTTTTGTGATAGCCGATGAGGAACGCGCCATGGATGTTTTTCAGGAACAGATGGAGAATTGGTGGCGAAGGGGCGGCCCCCGGTACCTGGAGGATATTCTGAAGAAAAAGCCGCGGAGGCACTGAAGCGGCGTCGGGGTGCCTTCCTCTCGGGGCAGGCTTTGGCTCCCCACTCTCCCGCCTTCATCGGGTGGTAGATAATGTGTAGTTCTTCACCCGGATGTGGGTTGCTCTAAGGTTAGGCCAAAGGCACGCCAAAGGGGGAACGTCGTTCCCCCTTTGTAAACCCCCATACTGGGGGCCCTTACGTGCCCCCAGACCCCTCCCCTCAAGGGCGTACAGAGAAACGTCTGCGGCCCCTATGAGATAGCTCAAGGCAGACTGGGGGGGCGTTACCCCCCAGACCCCCCTCCTCAATGGCCGACAGGCCCTGTGCGTTTGCACCGCTGACTTTCACGGGGCAGCACACATCATGCACCGGCCTCCCATAAATTAACAGTTAAATGCCACAAAGTACGCGGGCCTCTTACAAATTAACAAAAAGCCCACAAAGCGCGCCGAACATTTAGGGGGGGGTCTGGGGGGTAACGCCCCCCCAGTCTGTTGCGCTTTGCCGCATGGTGGCCGCAGACGCTGCTCTGTACGCCCTTGAGGGGAGGGGTTCGGGGGCACGTAAGGGCCCCCGGCATGGGGGTTCTCAAAGGGGGAACAGCGTTCCCCCTTTGGCATACCCTGCCCTGCCGCGCTGCGGGCGATGGATGGGGACAGGCAGTAAGAGATGATCTCTTTTTCCATTGCATTAGGCATGGGCAAACATGTTACGGCTGTATATCACGCTCGCGCATAGATCATCAGCCTTTCTCTTTGCAGATTTTCGGCTATCCACGGTGTTCTCTGCTGTACATCCCGCTGGGATAGGCCATCTGTCGTCACCAGGTCTACCTGTTTTTGCAAGGATGCGCGCAGGTCGTTGTAAAGCCCGCCCATATC
>JAITTS010000144.1 GCA_031286995.1 Oscillospiraceae bacterium | reverse complement strand
GGGATATTGACCGGGCCATGCGCGCGCTTTTGGTTGGCGAGGACAAGCCGGGCCTGGAGGATGCGATGGAAGAGCGGCGCGTCACCGCCGCGCACGAAGCGGGGCACGCCGTGGCCACGCTGCTGTGCCAGCCGCAAAACAGGCTGGCCCGCGTATCTGTCATGCCCAGCAGCAAGGGCGCGGCTGGGTACAGCATGTCCGTACCGCCGGAGCGGCTCTTTCAAACCCGGCAGGATCTGGAGGCACACGTGCTTGTGGCCCTGGCGGGCCGCGCGGGGGAAGAACTGATCTTTGGCCCGGAAAAGGTGACCACCGGCGCGGCAAACGATTTGCAGAAGGCCACAGAGCTGATAACCCGCATGTACTTGGAATGGGGCATGGATGAGGCCACCGGCCCGCTGGCCCGCGGTGCGCTGGCGAAGGCTGCGCCTTTGGGCGAGAGCGAGGTGCGGGCCATGGCGGCAAAGATGCAGGCCCTGTACGTGCGCGCGCTGGCCCTGCTGCGTGCGCACGAGGGCGCGCTGCGCGCCGTGGCCGGCGCCCTGGTGGCGCACGAGACCCTGACCGGACAGGAAGTGGCGGCGCTGCTGGACGAAAATTGTCGAACGAATCCCACCCAAAACGCATAAATAGCTATTTTTCGAGGCAGGATAGGGGCGCGCGTATACGGAAACAAAAGAGACACCGGGCATGCCCGGCGTAAGGAGGGATGCGCATGCTGCAACACGCGCGGCAGAGGGATACACTGACCGTCCGGCTGAATGGCGAACTGGATCACGCCGCCGCCGAGGGGGTGCGCAGGGATCTGGATGCCCTGCTGGCCGACCAACGGGTGCTTCACCTGGTGCTGGATCTGGATGGGCTCACGTTCATGGATAGTTCCGGCATCGGGGTGCTGATAGGCCGCTACCGCACGCTGGCCGGGCGCGGGGGCACGGTTTCTGTACGGGGCATGAATCCCCACATCGCCCGCATCTTTCAGATGGCGGGCTTGCACCGCATCATCAACAAAAGCTGCTAGGCAGGGAGGGAACAGGTATGAGCATCGTCAATCACATGCAACTAGAGTTTTCGGGGCGTCCGCAGAACGAATCCTTCGCGCGGGTGGTTATCAGCGCCTTTGCGGTGCAGCTTGGCCCCACCATTGAAGAGATCGCCGATATCAAGACGGCGGTCAGCGAGGCGGTGACCAACGCCATCGTGCACGGCTATGAGGGCCGGGGCGGCACGGTAACCCTGCGCGCCACGGTGGATGACGCGCGCCTGTTAACCGTGGAGGTGGAGGATTACGGCAGGGGCATCGACGATTTGGATCAGGCCATGCAGCCCTTCTACACATCCAAGCCGGATGCGGAGCGGGCGGGCATGGGCTTTGCGGTGATGCAGACTTTTATGGATGGGCTGGAAGTGCAGACCGCGCCGGGCAAGGGCACGCTGGTGCGCATGTGCAAGCAGTTCGCCCCCGAGGCAAAATGAGCGCCGTGCTGGATCATGACCAGGCCATGCAGCTCATCGGCCGCGCCCAGGCCGGGGATGCCGCCGCGCTGGATACCCTGGTGCGCGCCAACTTGGCCCTGGTGCGCTCGGTGTGCAAGCGTTTCGCCGACCGGGGTGCGGATATGGAGGAGCTGTACCAGTTGGGCTGCCTGGGTCTGGTGAAGGGGATACGCAATTTCGATCTTTCCTACGGCGTGCGCTTCTCATCCTACGCGGTGCCCGTGATCATGGGTGAGATTCGCCGCTTTTTGCGAGACGACGGCAGCCTGACCGTGGGGCGGCGTCTGAAGGAGCTGGCGGCCCGCGCTCTGGCAGCGGCGGATGCCCTGCGCGCCGATCTGTGCCGAGAGCCGACTTTGACAGAGGTGGCCCAGGCCCTGGGCTGCGAGGCGGCGGAACTGGCGCAGGCCCTGGAGAGCGGCCGCGCCGTGGCATCCCTGGATGCGCCCATCGGAGAGGACGAGAGCGCCACTTTGCAGGATGTGGTGGGCACCGCTCAGCCGGAGGCAGGCATCGACCGCCTGCTGCTGCGGGAACTGCTGGCGCAGTTGCCCCAGCAGGACAGGCGGCTGATCTTGTTGCGCTACTTTCGTGATCAAACCCAGGCCGAGACCGCCCGCATGCTGGGCATGACGCAGGTGCAGGTATCCCGGCAGGAGGCGCGCATCATTAAACAGATCCGTTCATCCATGGGTGACATGCCGCGCGAAGCGATGTAGCCACGCGCCCCCTGGGCACACACAGGCTCAGCGCGCCGTAGAATCCTTCTACATGGCGGGGGGCCTGGCAGAGCGGCGGGGGCGTTGAGGGCAGTTCCGGCGCGGGCAACTCCGGCGATATTTCACAAGGGGGGCAAGGCTCGGGTTGCGGGCAAGGCTCGGGTTGCGGGCAAGGCAAGGGTTTGGGGCAAGCCGGGCACGGTTCGGGCTTGGGGCAGGCCGGGCAGGGTTTCGGTTCCGGGCAGGCTGGGCAAGGAGGACAGGGCTTGGGGGGCGGGCACGCGGGGCAATCCGGGCAAGCGGGACAAGCCGGGCAGGGCTGGGGCGCGTAGCAGCAGAAGCACACACATGCCTCCTGCACTTCGGGCGGGGCCTGCAGCACCGCCATGCCCAGCGTCTGCATGCGGGTGGGGTGGGGTGGGTCATCCAAATCCTGCAGGGCCAGGGCGCACACCGTCTGAGCCTGGCTGCGCAGTATCAGCGTATAGCAACCCGCGCCCACATCCGAGGGGAAGGCCAGATAAAAATCCTGCCCGCCCGTGGGGGCTGTCAGCGCGTTGCCCTGAGCATCCACCAGGTTGACGGCACTGGGCGCATCCTGGGCACAGCAGGCGTGCAGCGCGAGGGTGAACGCGCCGGGGCTGTTCACGCGCAGGGGGCCGTAGCGCCAGCGGTTGCCAAGGGGGGTGAGTGCCTGCGCCCCGCAGGCCTCTAGGCAGGCGATGCCGGGCAGGCTGGCAAACCGGCAGCCCGCGCGCCCGCAGGGCGCGGTATCCCCACCCGCGGTTTCGGCGGCGGTCAGGCTCCGCGCCAGCAAAAAGTCGATTACACGCGCCAAACGCGCGTTCTTGGGGTGCGGGGTCTGTGTGCCGCAGGCGTTGAGCGTGCGCGCCGCCGCATCCGTGGGGCGGATGACCGACCAGATGGCGATCTGCGCGGCGGCGTAGGCGTCGTTGGCATCCAGCGCTGGCGCGGCGGCGGCATCCACGCCTGCGGCGGTAAAGAGTTGCTGGGCGGTCACTGCGGGATATGTATGGGTCAGCAGCCAGGCGACGCGGCGCGCCTGTTCATCGCTCAAGTCCGGCATGGCTTCGCGCAGCGGCACGCCGCCGTATCGGTGGCCCGTACCCAGGGGACCGGGCCGCCCCTTCTCCAGGCAGTAGGCGGCGCGCGGGGCTTGGCCATCCAGAGCCATGTCAAAGCGCCACATGCGCGAAAAGGCGGGGGTTTCGTAAGCGCTGGCGGGGTAGGTATCGCAGTAGTTCTGGGTGGTGCCACGGGCTTGGCCGCTGGCCTGGCTCTGCGAGAGGCAGAGGGCGTCTGCGCCGGGCGGGGCCGCGCCGCCGGGGTTGCCTTGCCAGGTAGCCAGTGCAAGAGAACCGGCGCAGGGGCTGGCGGCAGCGGTAGAAGAAGAAATAGAAGCAATGGAAGGGGCGGCAGAAGAAGTAGAAAGATTCATCGGCTTCACTCCTCGTGGCGGCGCGTGCGCCGGAATAGGGCCGCTGTAGCCTATGCGCAGGGCGTGCGGGGGTGCAAAAAAAGGCCGGCGGAGCCAGCCACCCTTGCGGTGAGATTTAAAAGAATAAAACAGGGTGTTGCATGGCATAACCCGATTGATTGCGGCATGCTTTTGGCGCTTTGCCGGCCATCCATGTCAATGCATTTACAAATTTTTTAGAAAAAATTATCTATGTTTTTGGACGAGCCGATTCGTCTGGTTTGTCAAAGGCCCGGGTGGGTTTGCGCGCAGGGCATCAAATCCCCCCCGGCCTCAAAGAACACCTGCCCGCCATCCCGCGCCTCGCCCAGCATGGAAAAAGCGTTCTCTTGCAGGCACAGTGTGCAGCGCACAGGGGTGCTGGGCAGTATCTCTTTGGTGTAGTTGATCAGCAGGTTGTGAATGGCCCGGGCCTTGTGCACGTGCAGCGGCAGGCTGTCGCACAGCCAATCCACGTAGCGCGCGTTGTTCACGTGGCCGTTCACATCCAAATCGCTGTACACGGGCAAGCGTACAGTCTCATCCGCCGGGCCGGGCAGGCGCGTCACGCGATCCGGCACGGGCAGGGGCAGGGCGATGTCGCTGACATCCGGCGGGCTGGGCAGCGCGGCCCGGGCGGGCGCTACCACCTGCCGCGCAGCCAGGTCGATCGCCAGCCACAGGGTGGATGCCGCGCCAAGCCACTCGCCCTGCGGGGTCTCAAACACGTGGCAGCGGGGGTAGAAAAAGCGGTTGGGCGGATAGGCCCACGTGCGCAGCAGCACCTGGTCGTTTAGCACGGGGTAGCGATCCATCCGCACATGGGTGCGCGACATCACCCAAATCAACTGCCTGGATAGCAGCGCATCCCGGCCGTAGCCCAGCAGCTCCGCGTGCTCTGTGGCGCACTTTTCCATGGCGGTCAATATGGCCGATGGCCGCCAGCGCTCCGTAAAATCTACATCCAAGGCGGTTAAAGTGACGGGCATGGTGTGTACTCTGGGTGGGGTCATAGGCATGCCTCCTCAATAGGAGATGGGTTGAAGAAGGATGCTTAGGTATAACATGGATTCGGCGGGGTTGTCAAGCCGTGGCGCGTGTTTGGAGTGAACACGGAGCGTCTTTTATAAAAAATCAAGGATGGAGAAACCAACTTCACGGAATTTGTGCAGATGTTTTGCGTGATTTTCGTCCTTGTGAACGGTCGGCACGCGGCATTT
>JAITTS010000134.1 GCA_031286995.1 Oscillospiraceae bacterium | reverse complement strand
TGTATCCAGCGTTGATTTGATTTTCCCCTGAACCGCATTTCGGGCAGCGCCGGCCCTCCACGTGCATTGCTTTCTTCATGCATTTATTATATCATCAAAGACGCTATTTGTCCACACCTGCGCCAATTGAGGCCGGTTTCCGCCAAACTAATTTCTGCGCTGCCGCAGGCGCAGGCGGTCGGTCTCCTTATCCTTCTGTTGCTTCCAGGCGTGTATGACCAAAGCGGTTGTGACCACCGCGTAGGATACAAACATGCGCAGGTACTCACCTATCTGGGCCGAACCGGTCAGGTTGGCCCCGGCCTTGGGCAGCACCACAAACATCAGGTGAAAAAGTGAGGTGCCCAAAATGGCGTTCCAGATGGTGGCGTGGCTGACCGAGGCCCCGCCCACCAGCAGCGCCGCGGCGGCAAAAAGCGCCGCCTGATCCGCGCCGTTGTAGGTATTGAGCGAGCCGATGTTCTGCAGGTAGATGATCTGCCCGTAGCAGGCCAGCACGGTGGAGATGATGATGGACTGGATGCGGTTCTTCTCCACATTGATGCCGGCGGATTCAGATACGCCCATATCCTGCCCCGTAGCGCGCATGTTTTGCCCCATACGGGTGTTGCGGAACCACCAGGTGAACAAGCACAGCAAGCCCACGATGGCGAACGTGCCCACAGGGATGATGACTGTGCCCACGCGCAGCTTGAGAATGTTGTCAAAGGCCTTCTTCACCCCTTCCAGCGCCAGGCTGTTGCGGATGCCGTAGCCCTGCGACAGCACCGTCTTGGTGCTGGGGATGGGGATGACCGTGCCGCACATGTAGAGCAGGAAGAACTGGTACACGCCGGAGATAAACAGGCCCAACATCATGGATGTGATCATCTCGCGGCCCTTGGCGCGGTTGAGCACCATGCCGCCAAACCAGCCCAGCAATACGGAAATGGGCGTGCCTATCAGCGCGGCCAGCAGCAGGCCGGGAACGCCGGGCACCCCCCAAGAGAGGACGAACACCAGGCCGATCTGCGCGGCCATGGCGCCCAGCACCATGCCAAAGTTGATGCCCATGCCCGCGATAACGGGTAAAATGAGCGAAAGCACCAGAAAGGAATCGCGCGAGAGGCGCTCCACCACATCCCGGATGATGGCGACGCCGGTGATTTGCGAAATGAGCGCGGACACCAGGCTGATGGCGAGAAAGAGCAACGGCACCGCGCTGCCGGTGAGGAATTTTTTGAACCTTGGGTTATCCAACATCCGCCTTACCTCGCTTTCCTGGTCAGCGCGTACACGATCATGCCGTTGGTCACGATGATACGCACCACCTCGGATGCGTCGATGTTGATCATGCTGTTGATGACCGATGGCGTCATGGTCAAAATGCCCTGAAAGAGCAGCGTGCCCACCACCACGTTGAGGATGCTGGCCTTGTTGACAGACGCGCCACCCAACAGAATGGCCGCCACCGAGGGAAAGACAAAGGCCATGGGCGCGTTGTACATCTGAATAAAGCCGAAGCTCTGCTGGTAGACGATAATGCCCACCGCAGCCAGCGCCGTAGAAAACATGACCGATATCGTGCGCATGCGGTTGACGCTGATACCCGCGGCGCGGGCGTATTCCGGGTTAGAGCCCACGGCGGTCATGGCTGTGCCCGTCTTGGTGCGAAAGAAGAACCACACCAGCAGGCACATCAGCCCGAAGAAGAGCAGCATGCCTGTTGGAATGACCAGCTTGTCGGTAATACGGATTTCTAAAAACTTGCTGAAGGCGCCGATCCAGTAATCCTCCACGCTGATGGTGACGCGCAGGCCCTCGCCCTTGAAGCCCTGCACGCTGGAGGGGTTGCTAAAGGGCAGCACGAGCCAAAAGATGCTCATCAAAAACACAAAGGAGTAGCCCACGTAGGTGGCGATAATCATCTCATCGCCCTTGACGCGGTTCAGCAGCAAGCCATAGGCCCAACCGAATACCAGCGCGAAGGCTATTGCGATGCCGATGGCAGCAAAGATGCCCGGCAGGCCGCCCAGGCGCAGCTCCAAACTGAGCACGGCGCCGAAGAGCCCACCGATGATGCCCACCGGGATGCCGAAATTGAGCCCGCAGCCCGATTGCACCATGGGCACCATGGAGAGCACCAGGATACCGTTCATGCCGAAGCGCACCAGCACATCCCGCAGGGATGCCACGGTCGACACCCCGTAGAACGCCCCCATCACAAAGAGCAGGATGAGGAAAAGCAGAATGATGATGCGGGGCCAGCCGAAATTTTTGATAAATCGCGACACGGCAGTCATACGCCTTCCTCCCCTCTCGGGTTACCGGACATCAGCAAACCGAAATCCAGCGCGTTTGCGTCGTAGGGCAGTATACCGGCCACGGCGCCCTCGGATATGATGGCGATGCGGCCGCACACGGCGCGAAGCTCTTCCAATTCCGAGGAGACAATGACCACAGTGGTGCCGTTCTCCTCGCTGAAGCGGCGCAGGGCCGCCAGCACCAAGGCCTTGGCCCCCACGTCGATGCCTCGCGTGGGCTCGGATACGAAGAGCAGCCTGGGCTCCAGCGCGAAGGCCTTGGCCAGGCACACCTTCTGCTGGTTGCCGCCGGAAAGTTGGCGGGTCAGTTGGTTTGTACCGGTGCAGCGTATCTCCAGCTGATCAATGTAGCGGCGCGCAGACTCGCGCATGGCCCGGTCGTCGCGCACTTGCACCAGGCCGCCCAAAAAACGCTTGAGGTACTTGCCCTGCACTTGCATGGCGCTGAAGGTGATGTTCCAATCAATGGGCTCATCCAGCAGCAGGCCGACACCGCGGCGATCCTCGGATACGAAGGCCAGGCCTTCGCTCAGGGGCGCGGCGGGCTTGCCGAAGACCAGGGGCTTGCCCTCAAAGGATACCTCGCCACCTGCGGGCATCAGGCCCATGATACCGTTGGGGATGCCCAGCTTGCCCTGGCCCGCCAGGCCGCCTATGCCGAATATCTCGCCCCGGTGAACCTCGAAGCTAACATCCCGCACGTACTCGCCGGGCATATCCACCCACAGGTTCTTCACCCGCAGCACGGGCTCGCCCCGGTCATCTCCGGCGCGCGGGGCGGCGCCCCGGTCGTGTGCGGCCACATCGCGCCCCACCATCAGCAGGGCCATTTCTTTCAAAGAAACCTCAGCAATAGGCCGCTCGGCCACCATCTCGCCGTCGCGCAGCACCGCCACCTTGTCGCACACATCGAGTATCTCTTGCAAGCGGTGGGAAATGAAGATGATGGCGATGCCCGTCTGCGCCAGATGGCGCAGCGCGGTGAGAAAAATTTGCGCCTCGCTCTCCGTCAGCACGGCGGTCGGCTCATCAAAGACCAGCAGGCGCACATTTTCGCGGCTGATCTCGCGGGCAATCTCGATAAACTGCTTGTGCCCTACCGGCAGCTCGGATACCAGGGCATCCGGGCTCAGGTTCACCCCCAGCTTGTCGATGGCCTGCTGCGCGCGCTTGCGCATGGCGGTGCGATCCAGGGTTTGCAGGCGCTTGCCCACGGCATGGAACAACACGCTGCGCTTGCTGATCTCGGTGTTGAGCAAGATGTTTTCCGTGGATGTGAAGCCGGGTACCAGCGAAAATTCTTGGTGTACCATGCCGATGCCGCAGGCCAGGGCCTCGAAGGGATTCTTGAGGGATATCTTGGCCCCCTCCATCAGCACATCCCCATCATAGCCGCCCGTCTGCACGATCTCGGTCATGCCAAAGAGAATCTTCATCAGCGTGGATTTGCCCGCGCCGTTCTCCCCCACCAGGCCCAGTATCTCGCCCCGGCGCAGCGTAAAGTTGACGTTTTTGAGCACAGAGTTGCCGTCAAATTG
>JAITTS010000042.1 GCA_031286995.1 Oscillospiraceae bacterium | reverse complement strand
AGTCGTCAGGTCTTTGCCACCCCTATGTTATCTTATTATACCACGGCTGGTCAAGCCCTTATCGGTTCTTGATATAGTATCCCCGGATGATGGCGGAGAACAGGGGGACGGGCAGCAGGTCGTGCAGCCAAGCGGCCAGGCGCTGATCCGCCTTGGCCACGGTGATCTGCGCCGGGGGACGCTTTCTCCCCACGATCCGGACGACGGCGCGCGCCAGGCGATCCGGCGGCAGGCCGCTTGCCTCATCCCGGGCAATGGCTGACACGGCCTGGGCGAAATCTCCGGCGTAGGCGGATGTTGCCGCCGCCCGCGCGTATGGGCGGTAGGCCGCGCTGCCGCCGCAATGGTCGCCCGGCCGCACCACACACACGCCGATACCCCAGGGCCTAGTCTCCATGCGCAGGCATTCGGCCCAGCCCTCAATGGCGTGCTTGGATGCCACATAAGCGCCCGTGCAAGGAATGCCCAGCAGACCGTTGATGGAGCTAAAGGGCACGATGAGCCCCCGGCCTTGGGCGCGCATACCCGGCAGTACCGCCCGGGTCAGGGTGGTTAGGCCCAAAAAGTTGGTCTCCAGCACGGCGCGCAGTTCATCCGTATCCGTGTCTTCGCACGCGCCCAGCACGATGCGCGCCGCGCAGTAGATCAGCGCGTCAATCTCCCCCGCCCGGGCGCGCGCGGCATCCACCGCGCGCTGCGCGCTGAGGGCGTCGGTCACATCCAACGGTAAGCGAACAAAACCCTCCGGGGCGATTTCGGGCTGTCCCGCAAAGCTGCGCGCCCCGGCGAACACGCGATGCCCGGCCCGCGCCAGCGCCTGGGCCACCGCCAGCCCCAGGCCGGATGAAGCCCCGGCCACCAAGATGGTTTTGGGTCGCATGGCTCTCTCCCCGCAAATTTTTCTCTCCGGGGCCGCTGGCAGCGAAGCCCGCAGGCGGGCCTGATGGCGAAAGGGTCAGGTCAGCAGGCCCAGCCGCTTAAACACCGTATTCACGTGCTGATAGTGGTAAGCCGGGTCAAAACAGGCATCCAAATCCTGCGCGGATAGCAGGGCCGTCACGCGCGGTTCCGCCTCCAGCAGGCCGCGGAAGGGTACCTGATCTTGCCAGGCGAGCATGGCGTTCTTCTGCACCAGATCGTAGGCATCCTCGCGCAGCATGCCCTTTTGCACCAGGGCCAGCAGCACGTGCTGCGAGAACACCAGGCCCAGGCTTTTCTGCATGTTGCGCAGCATGTTATCGGGGTAGACGAACAAGCCGCCCAATATGTCGTTCATCTTGGCCAGCATGTAATCCAGCAACTGTGTGGCATCCGGCAAGATGACGCGCTCGGCGGAGGAGTGAGAGATATCCCGCTCGTGCCAAAGGCTGATATTCTCCAACGCCACCACGGCGTGACTGCGCAGCAGGCGGGCCAGGCCGCAGATTTGTTCACAGTTGACCGGGTTGCGCTTATGCGGCATGGCACTGCTGCCCTTTTGCCCGACGCGGAAGGGTTCTTCCACCTCCCGCAGTTCCGTGCGCTGCAGGCCGCGCACCTCGGTGGCGTACTTTTCTAAACAGCTGCCAATGATGGCCAGCGTGGTCACCAGTTCCGCGTGGCGGTCGCGCTGCAGCACCTGGGTGCTGATAGGGGCGGCGGCCAGGCCCATCTGTTGGCAGACATACTCTTCCACAAAGGGATCCACGTTGGCGTAGGTGCCCACCGCGCCGGATATTTTGCCCACGGCCACGCTTTGGTGGGCGTGGCGCAGGCGGTTCAGGTTGCGCTGCATCTCCGCATACCACAGCGCGAACTTCAGCCCCAGGGTGGTGGGTTCCGCATGCACGCCGTGGGTGCGGCCCATGCAGGGGGTATCCTTGTAGCGCACGGCCTGACGGCCCAGGGTGGCGATCAGCGCGGATACGCCCTCCTCCAGCATGTCGCAGGCCTCGCTCAGCAGGGCGCTCAGAGCCGTATCCACCACATCCGTAGAGGTAAGGCCGTAGTGCAGGTACTTGGATTCTTCCCCCAGGCTTTCGGCCACACAGCGCGTAAAGGCCACCACATCGTGACGGGTGCTCTCCTCAATCTCCTCAATGCGCGGTACGGTGAAGCGCGCGTTGTGGCGCATGGCTTGGGCCGCCTGCTCGGGCACCACCCCCAGGCGCGCCCAGGCATCCGTGGCGTGCAACTCTACGGCCAGCCACTGATCAAAGCGGCGCTGCTTTGTCCACAGCGCGGCCATGCGGGGGCGGGTGTAGCGATCAATCACAGGTCATTCCTCCTAGCGGGGCGGGTGGCGGGCAGCGCCCACAGCCATCCCCGGCGCGGCGTCGATGCGCAAAGGCGCTTTGATCCTTGTGAGCGCGGCCCCCAAGGGCAGGGGCGAGCAATGCCCGCCGCCATCCGGCGCACTACTGTACCCCGCCCATCAGGCGGCGCAGAATCTCTTGGTAGGCCTCCTCCACATCGCCCAGGTCGCGGCGGAAGCGATCCTTATCCAGCTTTTCGTTGGTGCGGGCATCCCAAAAGCGGCAAGTATCCGGCGAAATTTCGTCCGCCAGCACGATGCGGCCCTCAAAGCGGCCGAACTCCAGCTTAAAATCAATCAGGGAAAGGTTCAGCCTGGCCAGGTAGGCGGTGAGGATGTCGTTCACCTTCAGGGCCAGCGCGGCGATCTGATCCATCTCTTCTTTGGTGGCCAGGCCCATGGCCGCGATGTGGGTGTCGTTGATCATGGGGTCGCCCAACTCATCATCCTTGTAGCAGTATTCCAGCACAGTGCTGCGCAGGCGGGTGCCCTCCGGGTAGCCGATGCGCTTGGATAGGCTGCCCGCCGCGATGTTGCGCACGATCACCTCAACGGGCACAATGGCCACGCGGCGCACCAGGGTGTCGCGCTCGTTCAGCTGCCGCACAAAATGCGATTCTATCCCGTGCTGCGCCAGCACCCCAAACAGGTGGTTGCTCACCAGATTGTTGACCACACCCTTGCCGATGATGGTGCCTTTTTTCAGCCCGTTGAAGGCCGTGGCGTCATCCTTATAATGGATGATGGCCAGCGTGGGGTCATCCGTAGCGAATACCTGCTTGGCCTTGCCCTCGTACATCATGTCACCCTGCTGCATGTGGGTTGCTCCTCTCGCCTAAAACAATTCAAGAATACGTGCATTGTATCAAAACCCATGCGCGCATTCAAGACGTTTGGGGGTAAAATGTCAAAAAGGTTCGTGTTCACTTACGAGCACAGCCGCACCGATACCCCCCGCCCAGCCAGGTAGCGCTTCAAATCCCCGATATCCAGCGTGCCGTAGTGAAACAGCGAAGCGGCCAGCACGGCATCCGCGCGGCCCTGCACAATGGCATTATAAAAATGTTCCGGCGTGCCCGCCCCGCCGGATGCGATGACCGGGATGGGTACGGCATCCGCCACGGCGCGGGTCACAGCCAGGTCGTAGCCTGCCAGCGCGCCGTCCCCATCCATGGATGTCAGCAATATTTCGCCCGCGCCCCGCCGCGCGGCCTCTACGGCCCAGGCCAGGGCGTCGCGCCCTGTGTTCACCCGCCCGCCATGGCTGTACACCTGCCAACCCGGGCCGTCTGCCCGGCGCTTGACGTCTATGGCCACCACGATGCACTGGCTGCCGAAGCGATCCGCGCCCTCGGCGATAAGCTCGGGCCTTTTGAGCGCGGCGGAGTTGAGCGACACCTTATCCGCCCCCAATTTGAGCAGGGCGCGTATCTGCGCCACATCGTCGATGCCCCCGCCCACCGTGAAGGGGATGAACACCTGCTCGGCCACCCGCGACACCACATCCAGCATGGTGTTGCGCCCGTCGCTGGTGGCGCGGATATCCAGCAGCACCAACTCATCCGCCCCGGCGGCGTCGTAGCGCCGGGCGGCCTCCACGGGGTCGCCGGCATCCCGGATATCCACAAAGTGGATGCCCTTGACCACGCGGCCATCGGCTATATCCAGACAAGGAATGATGCGTTTGGTCAGCATACAAGGCCCCCTCTACAAAGCCGCAAAGTTTTTCAGCATGGCCAGCCCCACATCCCCGGATTTTTCCGGATGAAACTGCGTGCCGTACACGCTGCCAAGCTGGGCGGCGGCGGTGAAGAGGCCGCCGTAATCCGCGGTGGCGATGGTGTGCGGCCCTGTTTGTATGGCGCCGTAGCTGTGCACAAAGTACACGCACGGCGCGGGCGGCAGGCCCGTGAACAGGGGCGACGGCCGCACGGAGAGCGTGTTCCACCCCACGTGGGGCACCTTGAGCCCCGGCGCGGGCAGGCGGGTGACGGCGCCGGGCAAAAGCCCCAGGCCGGTGGCGCCCTCGCCCTCCTCGCCCCGCTCGTAGAGCAACTGCATGCCCAGGCAGATACCCAGCAGCGGCCTGCCGGATGCCGCCACGGCGTGCACCGCCGCATCCAGCCCGGCTGCGCACAGCCTGCGCATGCCCTCCGCAAACGCGCCCACACCGGGCAGTATCACCCGA
The DNA here is from genome assembly GCA_031286995.1 of Oscillospiraceae bacterium. Taxonomy (GTDB): domain Bacteria; phylum Bacillota; class Clostridia; order Christensenellales; family Aristaeellaceae; genus JAITTS01. The sequence goes on along the minus strand of JAITTS010000042.1, from coordinate 7,460 downwards.
CCGGCCCGGGCCACGCGCGCGGCCTCCCCGGTGATCTCCGCCGAGAGACCGAGATACTCGCAGGCTTTCTGCACGCTGCGCAGGTTGCCCACACCGTAGTCGATAATCGCAATCACGGGCAATCCGTCCTCTTTCTACGGCAGTTTGGCGAAGCGCTCCGCCGCGCGGCGCGTAAGCGCCAGCGTGTTAAAGGCGGTCAGGCGGAAGTAGCCCTCGCCGCTGGGGCCAAAGCCCGCGCCCGGCGTGCCCACGATGTGCAGGCTTTCCAGCAGGTAATCGAAAAACGCCCAAGAATCCAGCCCCGCCGGGGTGCGCATCCAAATGTAGGGCGCATCCACCCCGCCAAAAACGGTCACGCCCCGGGCAGCCAGCGCATCCCGGATGATGCGGGCGTTTTCCATATAGTAAGCGACTGTGGCCTGGGTCTGGGCCCGGCCCTGCGGGGTGTACACCGCCGCCGCGCCACGCTGCACCGGGTAGGCCACGCCGTTAAATTTGGTGCTCTGCCGCCGCTTCCACAGGGCGTTCAGTTCCACCTTGCCGCCGCTGCCGTCGCCCACCGCCACCGCATGCGGCACCACCGTGTAAGCGCAGCGCGTGCCGGTGAACCCTGCGGTCTTGGAGAAAGAGCAAAACTCTACCGCCACTTTGTCCGCACCAGCTATTTCGTAGATGCTGCGGGGGATGCCGGCCCGCGTGATGTAGGCGCGGTAGGCCGCGTCGTAGAGGATGACCGCCCCGGTATCCCGGGCATAATCTACCCACTGCTGCAGCTGACCGCGCGTCAGCGTGGTGCCGGTGGGGTTGTTGGGGTAGCACAGGTAGATGATATCCACCGGGCGCTCGGGCAGCGCGGGCACAAAGCCGTTTTCCGCGTGGCAGGGCAGGTACACCAGCCCTTGCCAGCGGCCTTGGGGCGTCAGTTCGCCCGCGCGGCCCGCCATGGCGTTGGTATCCACGTACACCGGATACACGGGGTCTGTGACCGCCACGCGGCTTTCCGCGCTGAACAACTCTTGAAAGTTGGCCACATCGCACTTGCTGCCGTCGCTGATGAACACCTCGTCAAAGGCCAAATCCACCCCCAGGGGCGCGTAATCCCCGGCGCGGATGGCATCCACCAGAAAGGCGTAGCCGTAATCCGGCCCATACCCCTTAAAGGTTTCGGCGCGGGCCATCTCATCCACGGCATCCCGCATGGCTTGGATGACCGCCGGGCACAGGGGCTGGGTGACATCGCCAATGCCCAGGCGGATGATATCCGCATCCGGGTGAGCCTGGGTAAATGCCCTAACCCTTTTGGCGATCTCCGCAAACAGGTAACTGCCGGGCAGTTTCAATAGGTTGGCGTTTGCCTCTGCCATAGCTCTCTCCTCTCCGCGGCGACCGCCGCCGGGTTATTGCGCGTATACGGGCCAGTCGCCCTCAAACACCGTCACAGCCGGGCCGGTCATCAGCACGTGATCCGTGTCCGCATCCCACGCTATGGCCAACTCCCCGCCGGGCAGGCGCACCGTGGCCTGCCTACTTGCCAGACCGCCCAGCACCGCGGCAACCAGCGCGGCGCAGGCGCCCGTGCCACAGGCCAAGGTCTCGCCGCAGCCCCGTTCCCACACGCGCACAAGCAGGGTATCCGGCGCGAGCACACGCACAAACTCCGCGTTGGTGCGCTCAGGGAAGAGCGCGTGGTGCTCAAAGGCCGGGCCAATGGCGGCCAGATCCAGCGCCGCCGGGTCGTCGGGCACAAACACCACCGCGTGGGGATTGCCCATGGATACGCAGGTGATGCGCCAATCCTGCCCCGCCGCACGCAGGGGCGCATCCACAGCACGTTCGCCGGGCACATCCACGCCGATATCCGCCGGGCGCAGCGCAGGCGCGCCCATATCCACGCGCACGCGGGTCACCGTGTCTCCATCCAGGGTCAGCCACAGGGTACGCGAGCCCGCCGGGGTCTCCAATTCAATGCGCGTCTTGCGCGTCAATCCCCGCTCATAGAGGTACTTGCCCGCGCAACGGGCCGCATTGCCGCACATCTGCGCCTGCGAACCGTCAGCGTTGTAGATGCGCATGGCAAAATCTGCTGTGCGCGAGGGCATCAGCAACGCCAGGCCATCCGCACCCACACCAAAGTGAGGGCGGCACAGGGCCTGGGCCAGGGCCGCAGGATCGCGCGGCTGATCCCGGGTGCAATCCACAAACACAAAGTCGTTGCCGATGCCGTGCATCTTGGTAAAGCGCATGGAACCTCCTTTTCGCCTTGGGGGCTTTCGTCATGTTCGGCGAAACGCGGTCTTTTCCCTGCACAGGGCGCAAAAAAGACGGGGCTCCGCCCGCCGCTAGTATACGCCGGCCAACCCCTACCTACTCCCCCGGTCGTAGGGCACGCCGCTGGCCCTGGGGGCCTGCGAATTTTTGCTGGTGAAGGCCAGCACGATCAGGGTGGTGATGTAGGGGATCATCTTGTAGACGTCGCTGGTGATGGGCAGATCCTTGAGCACCGGCAGGCCGGAATAGGCGGATGTGATGGTTTTCATCAGCCCAAAGAACAGCGCCGCCAAAAAGATGCGCAAGGGGCGCCATTGGCCGAAGATGAGCACCGCCAGGGCCAGAAATCCGTAGCCCGCCACGGTGGCGTTAAAATCTGTGGATGTGGGCACCACAAACACCAGCCCGCCCAGCCCCGCCAGCGCGCCGGAGATGAGCACCCCCGCGTAGCGCACCCGGTAGACGTTGACGCCCATGGAATCCGCCGCTTGCGGGTGCTCGCCGCAGGCGCGCAGGCGCAGGCCAAAGCGGGTTTTATACAGCACAAAGGCCGCGCCCGCCAGAATCAGCAGCCCCAAGAAGGTGGTGATGTAGGTGTTTTGAAAGAGCAGCGGCCCCAGCACGGGGATATCGCCCAGCAGCGGCACCTTAAAGATGCGGAAGGTGTTTGTAAAGGCGACCTGCTGCACGTGGTTCGCTTGCAACATGCGCGCCACGTAGATGGCCGTGGCCGGGGCCGCCATGTTCAGCGCCGTACCGCTGATGGTCTGGTCACTGCGCAGGTTGATGGCCGCGTAGGCGTGCAACAGAGAGAACAGCGCGCCCGATCCAGCGGCCACCAGCACCGCCAGCAGCAGTAAGCCCTGGCCGCTCATGTACGCCTGGGTCTGGTTGATAAAGAAGATGGCGCAAAAAGCGCCCACCACCATGATGCCCTCCAGGGCGATGTTGACCACACCGCTGCGCTCGGAAAACATGCCCCCCAAGGCCACGATCAGCAGAGGAATGGAAAACAACCACATCTGCTGCACCAAAAAGTAGATGACGCCCAGCCAGTCATTCATTTGTCTGCCTCCTCTGCAGCCTGTTCACGGCTGATGGCCAGTTTTTTCGTCCCGGAGGCTATCAGGTTTTTCACCAGCAGCGCAAAGGCGCTGAAGTAGATGATGACCGCAATGATGATGTCGATGATCTCGGGCATGTAATCCATGCGCTGCAGGTAGTAGCCGCCCTGAGATATGTAAGCCACGAACAGGCCGGAAAAGATGATGCCGATGGGGTTGGAAAGCCCCAGCAGCGCCACGGGGATGCCGTTAAAGCCTTGGGCGGACAGCACCTCTACCACCGTGATGTGCTGGCCGCCCGCAGGGGCCAGGTACATCAGCCCGCCCGCCGCGCCTGCGAGCGTGCCCGCGATGACCATGGAGAAGAGAATGCTGCGCTTTTCGTTGATGCCCGCGTAGCGGCTGGCGCTGCGGTTGAAGCCGCAAGCCTTCAACTCGTAGCCAAACGTGGTCTTGTTGAGCACGATGTACATCAGCGCCGCCAAGGCCAGGGCAATCAGGATGCCGCCGTTCACGCTGGCCGCATCCGCGTACTTGCCCTTCATGGTGAAAAAAATTTTATCCAGACCCCACTTGGGGATGGCAGCCTGCGCCACATCCACGGTCTGGTTTTTCAGCGAATCGTAGGTGTTGCTGTTCTTGATGAGAAAGTTGACCCCGTACATGCCGATGTAGTTGCACATGATGCAAGCAATCACCTCGTGCACATTCAGCAACGCCTTAAACAGCCCGGGGATAGCCCCCCACACTGCGCCGGCGGCGGCGGCGGCCAACAGTGCCACCAGCCACAGCAGCGGGCCGGGGATCCACTGCATATTGGTGGCCACGTAGATGCCCGTAAACGCGCCTACGATCAACTGGCCGGATGCGCCGATGTTAAAGAGCCCGGTCTTGAAGGCGAAGCCCACGGATAGGCCGGTCATGATCAGCGGTGTGGCAAAGTAGAGCACCTGGCCCACACCCTTCATGCCGCCGCTGAAACCGCCCGCGGCGATGGTGCCAAGCCCCGCCACCGCCTGCCGGGGGTTGGAGATGAGCAGGATGATAAACCCCACCGCCAGCCCCACCAGGATGGCGACAACGGAGGAGAGCGCGCTGCCAAAGCCCGCGCTGCCCAGCAGTCTCTGTATCCGCCTCATACCGCCGCCCCCTTTCTGGATCCGGCCATGTACAGGCCCAGCTCTTGTGCGGTGACGTTCTGCGCATCCACATCAGCCACCATCTCGCCCTCGTACATCACCAGGATGCGGTCGGATACGTTCAGCACCTCGTCCAGCTCCAGCGAGACCAACAGCACCGCCTTGCCCTGATCCCGCGCGGCGATGAGCTGCTTGTGGATGTACTCTATCGCCCCCACATCCAGCCCGCGGGTGGGCTGCACGGCGATCAGCACATCCGGCTGTTCGCTGATCTCGCGGGCCACGATGGCTTTTTGCTGGTTACCGCCGGACATGCTGCGCGCGATGGTGCGCGCGCCCTGCCCGCAGCGTATGTCAAAGGCGGCTATCAGCTTATCCGTGTATTGGTACATCTTATCGAAGCGGATGAAGCCTTTGCGCCGGAAAGCAGGCTTGTGATAGCTCTTGAGAATGATGTTTTCCGCCAGGGGATAATCAAGCACCAGGCCGTGCTTGTGCCGGTCTTCCGGAATGTGGGCCAGGCCCGCGTTGTTGCGTTCGCGGATGGTGGCGAGGGTGATCTCTGTGCCGCCCAGAAAAATGCGCCCGCTCTCCGCGGCGGCAAGGCCGGTCAGGGCGTACACCAGTTCGCTCTGGCCGTTGCCGTCAATGCCCGCCACGCACAGTATTTCGCCTTTGTGCACGGTGAAGGATACGTTGTTTACCAGCAACTTGCCGTGGCGTTTGCTGCGCACATTCAGATTTTCCACCCGCAGGGCGGCCTTGCCGCTGGCGTGGGCCGGGGATTTTTCTATCGCAAAATCCACCTTGCGGCCCACCATCATCTCGCTCATCTGTTCCTTGGTGGTATCGGCCACATCCACGGTGCCCACGCAGCGGCCCTTGCGCAGCACGGTGCAACGGTCAGCCACTTGCTTAATCTCGTTGAGCTTGTGGGTGATGAACAGGATGGATTTGCCCTCGGCCGTCAGGTTTTTCATAATCTTCATCAATTCCCCAATCTCTTGGGGGGTGAGCACGGCGGTTGGCTCGTCAAAGATCAAAATTTCATTCTCGCGGTAGAGCATCTTCAAAATCTCCACGCGCTGCTGCATGCCCACGGTTACATCGCTGATGCGGGCATCCGGCTCCACCATCAGCCCGTACTGCTGCGACAGCGCCACCACCTTTTTGCGGGCCTCGGCCAGGTGCAACACGCCGCCGCGGATATCCTCCACGCCCAGCACAATGTTTTCGAGCACCGTAAAGTTGTGCACCAGCTTAAAATGCTGATGCACCATGCCAATGCCCAGGGCGTTGGCTTCGTTGGGCCCTGCGATGTGCACGGGCTTGCCGTTCTTCAATATTTCGCCCTTTTCGGGCCGGTACAGACCGAAGAGCACGCTCATCAGCGTGGATTTGCCCGCGCCGTTCTCCCCCAGCAGGGCGTGTATCTCACCCCGGCGCAAATCCAGCGTCACATCGTCGTTGGCGCGGATGCCGGGGAAATCTTTGGTGATGTGCAGCATTTGGATGACGGTATCCAAGGCGGGCGCACCCCCTTCCGTATCGGCCATGGCCGTTAGAAAAGGTCGGGATCCCCGATCCTTTCTGACGGCTGTGGGCTTGGATATAAACCCGGCCAGGCAGCGTGCTGCCTGGCCGGGAAATGTAGATAGGGCTACTCTACCAAGGTGACCTTGGTCACCTCCAGGGGCAGATCGGTCAGGGCGACGGCCTTGGCATCCGCAGCCGTCACATCCTTGACGATGGGGATCTCTTTAGCGACCAGCTTGGCGAAAACGGCGTCGTAATCCGCCACGGTGAACTTGGTGAACAGGGATGTGGCCAAGGGCAGGCCCACGCCCAGGCGATCCGCGCCCAGCAACCAGGCCTCACCGCCGGGGAACTCGCCCTTGTAGGAATCGGCGATAGCGTCGTACACGGATTCACGCAGGCCCTTCATTGCCGATGTGATCACGCGCGGCGATTCCCCCCCCTGATCCACATCCACGCCGATCACCCACTTATCCTGCGCGGCTTCGGCTGCGGCCATTACAGAATTGCCCACCTTGCCGCCCGCAGCAAAGATAACCTCTATGCCATCGTTGTACCACGCGGCGGCCAGGGCCTGGGCCTCTGGGGTGGCCACGAACCCGCCGGTGTAGTGATAGTTAATGATGATCTCGGGGATACCCAGCTCTTTGGCCGCGTATTCCGCGCCCTGCACAAAGCCGTAGCCATAGCGGACGACGGCGGGCACCGCCATGCCGCCCATGTAGCCCAGCTTGGTGTAACCTTCCTTAACGATGGCGTAGCCGGCCAGGAAGCCGCTCTCTTCCTCTGCGTAGACGATACCCACCACGTTTTGCTCTGTGCGATAGTCGGCATAGTCCGGGCTGTGGGGATTGCCATCCACCAGCACAAAGTTTACATCCGGATACATATCTTGCGCCACGTAGATAGGGGTCTCAAACAGGTAGCCGGGGGTGACAACCAGCTTGGCGCCGCCTTCTACGGCCAGCTGAATGCTGTCCAGATAGGCGTCGTCGCTCTGCTCTTTGGGCTGATAGTATTTGTGGGTGATGTTGTTCTCCTGCGCGTACTTCACCAGGCCTTCCCAAGAACCCTGGTTGAAGGAACGGTCGTCAATGGTGCCCAGATCGGTCACCAGCGCCAGCTCGTAGGTCTCCGCCACGGCCAGCACCGGGGCCACCAGCAACAGCAGGGCGGCCAGCGCCAAGGACAGTACCTTTTTCATCGTAAACGCCTCCTCTTAGATTGTGACAGAATACAATGTCATGTTACATTGGCGTATGCCGGTTGTCAAGAGTGAAAGACGTCTTCATAAAAATGTAAAATTTTCAATATCACTGTGTATGTCCGCCGTCTCTTGCCCCATAGCGGAAACCGGGGTGGCTGCCCCATGGGTTTTATGGTATAATGCAAGCGTATCCGTTGAAAGGGAGGGCATGGTATGAAGCGAAGGATGGCGGCGCTGCTGCTGGCG
>JAITTS010000029.1 GCA_031286995.1 Oscillospiraceae bacterium | reverse complement strand
GCGCTGCAGATCAGCCCCAATGTGGGTGTGACGCTGACGCTCAAAAAACTGGATGCCCCGGTCGTCTAAGCGCAATAAGGGGCTGTCTCGCTAGCCTTTCGGCTAGCGAGACAGCCCCGTTTTTTAGCGCGATGATCCGCTTCTTTTGCTTATTTGAGGAACCAGCTGCTCACGTACCCCAAGGCCTCGCCGATTTGCACATAGGACCAATCCACGCCGCGATCCAGCACGGTGACGCGGGTGCCGACCTTGTAGGTGGTGATGATGTTGCTGCCGCTCAGCTTCGGCGAGGAACGGAAGTTGACAATGCCCGTGCCGTTGGGATTAAACAGTGTGGCCGTGCCAGTGGCTGTGGCGCCGCCTTGCTTGGCGCTTAGGTACTGGCTGGCCATGTAGCCCGTGGCGCCCTGTACCTTCACCTTGCTCCAGCTGCCGTCTTTTTGCAGCACAGCCACCTGCGTGCCCGAGGCAAAGGATGCCAACACCTGGCCCGCCAGATTGGGGGTGCTGCGCAGGTTTAGGTTGCCGCCGTTGTTGGTGCGCACATAGGCGTAGGTCTGGGTCTTGGCGTCATCCAGGCGCACCAGGCTCTGGGCCATGTAGCCCACCAGCTCGCCCACCTGCACCTTGTAGAAGCCATTGCTCGAGCCTAAAAATTTCACCCTTGTGCCGTTGGGGCAGGTGGCCAGCACCGCCGCGGAGTAGGATGCGCTCTGGCGCAGATTGATATACCCTGCCGCGCCAGATACCTTGGCGTCCGTCACCACCGTCACATTGCCCAGGCTGACGTACCGGGCGGCCATGTAGCCTGTAAGACCATCAACGCTCACCTTGTACCAGGTCTTGCCTGCCTCCAGCACCTCCACCCACTTACCGCTGGGGTAGGATGCCAGCACGGCGGCGGTGTCGCTGGGCGCGGCCCGCAGATTGAGATTGCCGCCCCGGTTGGTGTGCACGGTGCCCATTTCTCCGGCCAGTACGGCCAGGGGCGACAGGCAGAGCATGAGAACCAACAGGCAGGACAGCGCGCTTTTGTACATCCCGGTGCGTCTACGAAAAGATACCATGGTAAACCCTCCTTTTGTTAGATGCGGCGCGGATTGACCGAGATGTCCTTGCCGATCGGTGATTGCCTTGGCAAGGAATCGCCGTTCATCAAACAAACGCCGGGTGGTGGCGGATTGTTCCCCGGATATGACAGAATTGGTACGGTAATGTTTACCTGTCACTGCGGTGACGTCAGCTCCCGCAGGTGCCAACGCGCGATTGCGCTGTAGGGAGATAGCGCACCGGGGAGGGCGGCGCGCACCGGGCGCAGGATGGGGTGAGGGGCCAGCAGCAGTTCACCCATACAGGCGGAAAAGGCGGGTGCGCCTACCTCGCTGATGTAGCGCAGAAACGCCTCTTGCAGGGCGCGTATAGCGTCCTCATCCGGCGGCGCATCCGTCACGGCCCGGTACAGTACGCGCAGCCGGTGCGCCAAGGGGCGCGCCAAAGCATCAAAGGTCAGCCCCAGCCCGGCCATGGCGGGCCGCAGGCGGCGCAGCAGGGCGTGGGTTTGGGTAAACAGGCTTACGGCATCGGCGCAGCCATCCAGCGCTTCCATCGCCTGCAGAAGGGCCAGGGTGGTCTGCAGCATGGCGGGGGTATCCGTCACGTGCGAGAGCAGGCGGCGCAGGCGCTCGCGCGCGTAGGCGCGGGCCGTATCCGCCGGGTCGTAGCCATAGTGCCGCACGCGAAAGCCATCATCCGGGTAAAATATCCAATCCGTGCCCAAGCGCCGCTGTGCCCCCACGCGCGGCACAAAGTCATCCGCGTTGAGAATATGGTGCAGGGGATACGCCCGCGCATCCCCCTGCCAGTGCGGCCCGGCCACCGTGGGCGCGGCAAAGGTGTAGCCGAGCAGGTTTTGGGGCAACACGCCCCGCTCGCACAGCAGCAGGTGGGCATAGGTCTGGCACACCGCGCCACCCTGGCTGTGCCCGCACAGCCACAGCGTAAAGCGGCTATCCGGGCGCGCGGCCTCGCGCAGCACGTCCTCTAGGGTCAGAGCCGCTTCCCCCAGGGCAGCATCCAGATCGGGGAATGGGATACGATCCGCGTTGCCGTCAAACTGGCGGGCAAGCTGCAAAAAGCCCTCATGCAGCCCTTCGCGGTGGGTCAGCTTGCAGTTGGTCAGCCAGTCGTAAAATTTGCGGCCTGTGCCCATAAAGCAGATGGCCACCACCGCACGGCCGCCTTGCGCGCGGGCCATGACGGCAGCCTTGCCCGTATCCGTGGCCCAAAGCTGGCGCACGGCACGCAGCACATCGCCTATCGGGTTGCGCAGAGGGTGGATCATGCTGCGCGCGCGCGTGAGCACCAGGCCTGTGCGCAATCTGCGCACAGGGCGCAGGCCGGGTTCCGGCGCTCCGCGAACGCCAGTCAGCACGCGGTTTTCTACCTGCAGGGTACAGTCGCTCCAGCCAGCGGCCAGCCAGCGGCCCAGGCGCAGGTGGTAGACGTTGGCGCTAAGCTCTGCCGAAAGCCGGGCAAGCGCGGATGAAAAAGGCGGCGGGGCATTGGCCTCCCGCGGCGCAAAAAAATCCACCATGCCGGTCAAATCCGCCCGGGTGATCAGCCCCCGCGGGCCCCGCGGCGCATCCTGCACGCGCACACCTTCTCTGCCCTTTTACTTGGATTATACCACATTTGGCGCGTTCATTTTTTTGTTGAAAAAATATTCGCAGAAATCGCGTCCATCTCCACCGAACCTCTTGACAAACAAGTCTGATTCGTATAATATACAAAAAGATTGAATTGTTATACAGTTTTTATGCTACAAGGAGGTATATTGTGGATTTTGAAGCGATTCGCAGCGCGGATGCGCAGTACGTGGCCCAGACCTACACGCGCTTTCCCGTAGCGCTGGTGCGTGGGCAAGGCGCGCGCTGCTGGGATGCGCAGGGCAAGGAGTTTGTGGATTTGACCAGTGGCATCGGCGTCAACGCCCTGGGTTTTGCCGATCTGGATTGGGCCAACGCGGTCTACAGCCAACTGACCACGTTGCAGCATACATCCAATCTGTTCTATACCCAGCCTGCCACCGAATTGGCGCAAGTACTGTGCGAAAGGGCGGGCCTGCGCCGGGCGTTCTTCGCCAACTCCGGCGCGGAAGCGAACGAGGGCGCCATCAAGGCCGCGCGCAAGTATGGGCACGCCCGTCGCGGGTCGGATTGCCACCGCATCGTCACGCTGCGCCAATCCTTCCACGGCCGCACCATCACCACGCTGACCGCCACGGGGCAGCCTCGCTTCCACACCCAATTCAACCCCTTTACCCCGGGGTTTGCCTACGCGCCGCCCGATGATCTGGCGGCCACCCTGGCCTTGCTGGATGCGGATACCTGCGCTGTGATGGTCGAACTGGTGCAGGGCGAGGGGGGCGTGCGCCCGCTGGATATCGCCTATGCCCAGGGCTTGGCTGTTGCCTGCGCGCAGCGGGATATCCTGCTGATTGTAGATGAGGTGCAGACGGGCGTGGGCCGAACGGGCGCGCTGTTCGCCTTTCAGCGCTACGGCATCACACCGGATATCGTCACCTGCGCCAAGGGCCTGGGTGCGGGCCTGCCTATCGGCGCGGTGCTCTTTGGCCAGAAGACGCAGGATGTACTGGCCGCAGGGGAGCACGCGGCCACATTCGGCGGCAACCCCGCCTGCTGCGCAGGAGCCCTGGCCGTGCTCGCCCGCATGGATGCGGCGTTTTTAAACCAGGTAGAGGCCAAGGGCGGGCTGATACGCCAGCGGCTGCAGGGCATGCCGCATGTGTCGGGCATAGACGGCATGGGCTTGATGCTGGGCGTTACGCTAGATGGCATAGCCCCCGCAGATGCGGTGCGCGCGGGCATCGCCCAAGGGGTTTTGACACTGACCGCCGGGGATCGTCTGCGGCTGCTGCCACCGCTCATCATCTCCCCGCAGGATATTGATGAGGCCATGACCCGGCTGCACACGGCATTGAAGGAGGTTACCCCCGCATGAAGCACTTGCTGAAACTGATGGATTTGACCGGCGATGAGATACTCGCCCTGTTAAACCTGGCCGACCAATTGAAGTACGAGCGCCGGCACGGCATTCCTCACCACCGGCTGACGGGCAAAACCCTGGGCATGATCTTTCAAAAATCCTCCACCCGCACCCGCGTGTCCTTCGAGGTGGGCATGTACGAACTGGGCGGCACGGCGCTGTTTTTGAGCGATAAGGATTTGCAGATAGGCCGGGGCGAGGGCGTAGACGACACCGCCCGCGTGCTCTCGCGCTACCTAAGCGGCATCATGATCCGCACCTTTGCGCAGGATGATGTGGAAAAACTGGCGCGCTACGGCAGCATCCCCGTCATCAACGGCCTGACGGATTTTGCGCACCCCTGCCAGGTGCTGGCGGATCTGATGACCATACGCGAGTACAAAGGCGCGCTGGCGGGGCAGACCCTTTGCTACATCGGTGACGGCAACAACATGGCCAATTCCCTCATCGTGGGCGGGTTGAAGGCGGGCATGCGCGTGCGCGTAGCCTGCCCCAAGGGCTACGAGCCCGCCCCTGAGGTGCTGGCCTTTGCGCAACCCTATGGGGATGCCTGCCTGGTGACGGATGATCCCGCCCTGGCCGCGCGCGGCGCGGATGCACTCTACACCGACGTGTGGGCATCCATGGGGCAGGAGGGCGAGCGCGAGGCGCGCGCCAAAGCCTTTGCGGGCTATCAAGTGAACATGGCGCTGTTGGCCGCGGCCAACCCCGGTTGCGTGGTGCTGCACTGCCTGCCCGCCCACAAGGGGGAAGAGATCTCACCCGACGTGTTCGAGGCCCACGCGGCGGAAATTTTTGACCAGGCCGAAAACCGCCTGCACGTGCAGAAGGCCGTGCTCCTCACCGTGATGGGCTAAGCGTGGGCGCAAGCCGGGCAGCTGTCGCCGGGGATGAAACGCCCACCCGCCATGAACGGACTGGTACCCGCAGCCCGAATGTGCTACAATGTCGTGAACGCGCACGGAAAGAGGGAGCGGCATGAACCGAGGCTACTTGGTGCTGGAAAACGGACAGGCCTTTGCGGGCCTGCGTTTTGGCGCAGCGGCGGATGCCCGGGGCGAGCTGGTTTTTACCACCGGCATGGTGGGCTACCTAGAGACCCTGACCGACCCCAGCTACTACGGCCAAATTGTGGTGCAGACCTTTCCGCTCATCGGCAACTACGGCGTCATTGAGCAGGACTTTGAGCACCCCGCCCCCAGCCTTTCCGGTTATGTGGTGCGCGAGTGGTGCCAGGCCCCATCCAACTTTCGCAGCCAGGGCGACCTGGATGCGTTTTTGCGCGCGCAAGGGGTGCCCGGTCTGTGCGGGGTGGATACCAGAGCGCTCACCCGGGTGCTGCGCACCGCGGGCGTGATGCGCGCCGTCATCTGCGATGCGCCCACGGCGGCCTTCCCTCCCCAGCCGCCCATCGGCGGGGTGGCATCCGTCACCTGCGGCAGCTTCACCATGCACACCCCCGCGCAGGTCAAGCATCGCGTGGCCCTGTGGGATTTTGGGGCCAAGTGGGGTATCCGGCGGGCGCTGCTCCAGCGCGGCTGTGAGGTGGTGGCGTGCCCGGCAGGCAGCAGCGCCCGGGATATACTGGCCTATCGCCCGGATGGCGTGGTGCTCTCCAACGGCCCCGGTGACCCGGCGGTCAACACAGGCATCATCGCCCAGGTGGCGGCCATGGCCAAATCCGGCGTGCCCATGTTTGGCATCTGCCTGGGGCACCAGCTGATGGCCCTATCCCAGGGCGCGGGCGTGCACAAGCTGAAGTTTGGCCACCGGGGGGCCAACCAGCCCGCCCTGCACCTGCCCACGGGCCGCGTGTACATCACCAGCCAGAACCATGGGTACGCCGTCAACCTGGATGATCTGCCCGCCGGGGCGGAACCCAGTTTTATCAACGCCAACGACGGTACCTGTGAGGGCATCACCTACCGCGATTTCCCCGGCTTTTCGGTGCAGTTTCACCCGGAGGCCAGCGCAGGGCCGCTGGATACCGGGTTTTTGTTTGATACCTTTACGCAAGGATTGGGGGTACGCCCATGCCGCTGAAACCGGATGTACGCCGGGTACTGATCATCGGTTCCGGCGCGATTGTGATCGGCCAGGCCGCAGAGTTTGATTACGCGGGCAGCCAGGCTTGCCGCGCGCTCAAGCAGGCCGGGCTGGAGGTGGTGCTCATCAACCCCAACCCCGCCACCATCATGACCGACCGCGCCTTTGCCGACCGCATCTACATTGAACCCTTGCACCCGGAGACCGTCAAGCGCATCATCCTCAAAGAAAAGCCCGACAGCCTGCTCTCCACCCTAGGCGGGCAGAGCGGGCTGACCCTGGCCATGCAGCTCGCCCGCGAGGGCTTTCTGGATGCCCACGGCGTGCAGTTGCTGGGGGCCAGCCTGGATACGATTGAGCGCGCGGAGGATCGCCGCCGCTTTAAAGAGACCATGCAGCAGATCGGCCAGCCGGTCATCCCCTCAGATGTGGTGACCACTGTGGAGGCGGCGCTGACCCTGGCGCAGGCGATCGGGTACCCGGTCATCGTGCGTCCCGCCTACACCCTGGGGGGCAGCGGCGGCGGCATTGCGCAGGATGCGGCCGCTCTGGCCGCCATCGCGGAAAACGGCATACGCCTATCGCCGATCAGCCAAATTTTGGTGGAAAAGTGCATATCCGGCTGGAAGGAGATAGAGTTCGAGGTCATGCGCGACGGCGTGGGCAACGTCATCACTGTCTGTAGCATGGAAAATTTGGATCCCGTGGGCGTGCACACCGGCGATTCCATCGTGGTGGCCCCGGCCCTCACCCTGGCGGATAAGGAATATCAAATGCTGCGCACCGCGGCCATGGATATTATCGGCGCCCTGGGGGTAGAGGGCGGCTGCAATTGCCAGTTCGCCCTGCACCCGGATAGCTTTGATTACGCGGTTATTGAGGTCAATCCTCGCGTGTCCCGGTCATCCGCCTTGGCGTCCAAAGCCACGGGCTACCCCATCGCCAAGATCGCCGCGCAGATCGCCGTGGGCTTTACCCTGGCGGAGTTGCGCAACGCCGTCACCGCCAAGACCAGCGCCTGCTTTGAGCCCGCGCTGGATTACGTGGTGGTCAAACTGCCCAAGTGGCCCTTTGACAAGTTTGTGTACGGCAGCCGCACCCTGGGTACGCAAATGAAGGCAACGGGTGAGGTGATGGCCATTGGCACGGGCTTTGAGCAGGCGCTGATGAAGGCCGTACGCGGCGCGGAGATAGGCCAAAGCCACCTGCGCGCGCGCGCGCTGGCCACGCTGACGGATGAGCAGGTGATCACCCGCCTGGCGGATTGCACGGATGAACGCCTCTTTGTGATGTATGAGGCCCTGGCCAGGGGCGTATCCGTAGCGCAGGTGCATGACGCCACCGCGGTGGATCCCTGGTTTTTGAGCAAGCTGGCGAACATTGCCCGCGTAGAAGCTGCCCTGCGTGGCGGGGAGGATTGCTACCTGGAAGCCAAGACCCTGGGCTTTCCGGATGGTGTCATCCGCGAACTGACGGGGCGGGATATCACAGCCCCCCGCCCAGCCGTCTACAAGATGGTAGATACCTGTGCCGCGGAATTTGAGGCGCAGACGCCCTACTTCTACGCCACCTACGATGAGCAGAACGAGGCCGAGGCGTTCATCCGCGATCGGGATACGGGCAAGCGCCGGGTGGTGGTTTTCGGCAGCGGTCCCATCCGCATCGGGCAGGGCATTGAATTCGACTACGCATCCGTTCACTGCGTGTGGACGCTGAAGGAGCAGGGCTACGAGGTGGTGATGGTCAACAACAACCCGGAGACCGTCTCCACGGATTTTGATACGGCGGATAGGCTCTACTTTGAACCCCTGACCCCGGAGGATGTCGCCCACATCCTGGCCACAGAGAAACCCTGGGGCGTGGTGGTGGCCTTTGGCGGGCAGACCGCCATCAAGTTGACCCGTCATCTGGTGCGCATGGGCGCGCGGGTGCTGGGTACGCCGCCGGACGGCATTGACGCGGCGGAAGACAGGGAGCGCTTTGACGCGCTGCTGACCCGCCTGGATATCAAGCGGCCTCAGGGGCGCACCGTGCGCACGGAGGAGGAGGCCGCCCAGGCGGCAGAGACCCTGGGCTACCCGGTGCTGGTGCGGCCCAGCTATGTGCTGGGCGGGCAGAACATGATACTGGCCTACGGCGAGGCGGATATCCGCGAGTACATGCGCATCATTCTGCGCGGAGGCATCGAAAGCCCCGTGCTGGTGGATCAGTATTTGGAGGGTATGGAGGTGGAAGTGGACGCCATTTGCGACGGCGCGGACATCCTCATCCCCGGCATTATGGAGCATGTGGAGCGCGCGGGCGTGCACTCAGGCGATTCCATCGCTGTCTACCCTGCCTGGCACCTCAACGGCCCCGTCACCCAGCGCCTGATCGCCTGCACGCGGCAAATGGCCGTGGGCCTGGGCGTTGTGGGGCTGATCAACATTCAGTACATCGTGCGCGACAACGAGATTTACGTCATTGAGGCCAACCCCCGCGCCAGCCGCACCGTGCCCTACATCAGCAAGGTGACCGGCTTGCCGGTGGTGGATCTGGCCGTGCGCGCCATGCTGGGTGAAAGGCTGGCGGATATGGGCTACGGCACGGGGCTCTACCGTAAATCCGCCTACTATGCGGTCAAGGTGCCCGCCTTCTCCTTTGAGAAGCTGGCGGATGTGGATACCCAGCTGGGGCCGGAGATGAAATCCACCGGCGAGGTACTGGGCGTGGGCCGCACCCTGGAGGAAGCCCTCTACAAGGGCCTGGCCGCCGCGGGCTTTCGCCCCGGTGACAAGGGCGGGGTGCTCTTCTCTGTGCAGGATCGGGACAAGCCGGGCTGCATAGCCCTGGCCAGAGGCTTTGCCCAGGCCGGCTGCCCGCTGTACGCCACGCGTGGCACAGCCCGGGCGATTGCGGATGCCGGGCTGGCCGTAACCGCCCTGCCGCCCTTGCAGGATGGATTGGATGAGACCCTGGCCCTGTTGGAAGGCGGCGCCGTGTGCTACGTGGTCTCCACATCCACCAAAGGACGCGTGCCGCAGCGCGCCAGTGTGCGTTTGCGCCGCAAGGCCGTGGAACGGGCCATTGTGTGCCTGACCAGCCTGGATACCGCGGCGGCCCTGGTGGGCGCGCTGATGAGCCGCTACTCCCTGGCCAGTGCGGAGCTGGTGGATATCAACCGCATGAGCCACGAAAAGCGCCCCCTGCGCTTTGTGAAGATGCGCGGCAGCGGCAACGACTACATCTACTTCGATTGCTTTGACCAGACCGTGGAAAGCCCGGAATCCATCAGCGTGCAGGTCTCCAGCCGCCGCTGGAGCATCGGCGGAGATGGCATCGTGCTCATACTGCCCCCGCAGGACGGAGATGAGGCGGATGCCGCCATGCGCATGTTCAATGCCGACGGCAGCGTGGGCGAGGTGGCGGGCAACGCCCTGCGCTGCGTGGGCAAGTACCTGTACGAATCCGGCAGGATTCCCAAGGAGACCATGCTGCTGCGCACCGGCGCGGGCCGCAAGCAGGTAGAGCTGTTTGTGCGCGACGGCCAGGTGGAATCCGCCTGCGTGGCCATGGGTGAGGCGCGCCTGACCCCGGCGGAAGTGCCCGTGCTGCTGGATGGATCCTCCGTGATAGATCGCGAGGTGACGGTGGGCGGCAAGCCCGCGCGCATCACCTGCGTATCCATGGGCAACCCCCATGCCGTGCTGTTTGTGGATGACGTAAACCGCGCGGATGTGACCGGCTGGGGCCCGCGCATTGAAAACGATCCCCTCTTCCCCAAGCGTGTCAATGTATCCTTTGTGCAGGTGGAGGGCAGGCGCACCCTGCGCATGCGCGTGTGGGAGCGAGGCATCGGCGAAACCTTGGCCTGCGGCACCGGCGCGTGCGCCGCGGCGGTGGCGACCGCGCTGTGCGGCCACTGCGAGCAGGGCTGTGACATCACCGTGCACCTGCCCGGCGGCGACCTGGTGGTGCGCTATGAGGACGGCAACGTGTGGCTGACAGGCGACGCCACCAAAGATTTTGAGGGCGTGATTGAGGTTTAGCAGGGCGCCGGCAAAACCACGGTTTTTGTAACGGAGCCTGGCGTTAACTGTGAAACAGGCGCGAGATGGTGTGATATGAACTCTGAGGATTCATATATGCAAAAAGATAGGTGCCACAAAATTTCTTCTGTCTGCGGGGCATGGGGATCTTTTGCGCCGTGCGCTGCATTTCGGCTAAACGCCACACGCTCCCTGGCTTGCATTCATGGGCTTGCCTGCGCACAAGCATATTCCGCAAGATGGGGCTTTCCCTCAATATAACGCCACTGCCGCACCAGGTGTACGGAGACCTTTACAACGATCTCATCTTCCAGCGCCGTATAAGCCGAGAAGGATCCCGGATGTTTCTGGCGGTATTGTTCAGCGAACCATCTGTTGCTTTCGGCCAAGGGGTGACCCAGGTCTGCCGCCAAGCCCTCCATTTCGTAGGTGCCGACACACACCGCAACCGCGGGGTTTTTGCGTATCTGCTGCATTTTCAATGAATTTGCACTTGTTTGAAAAGATAGGGCAAGCCCGTCATGCACATGGCTCATCGGGCGAATGGTCACACGATTGTCTGCGCAGGTGGCAAGCGTGCAGGTTCTCTCGCTTGCCAGCGCTTCGATGATCTCTTGTTGGCTTGTCTGCAAAACCGTCATTTTGCGCCCCCACGCTATCGCATCCAACAAAACAGCCTGCATCACGCGCTGCAGCCTTCGTGGAAGCCGGTGCTACCAGCTGCCGCCGTAGATGGCTGCGACCGCCTAGGGCCTGACCAACATCACCCCGTGCTTCTGCACATGGATGGTGGCATCCTCCACCAGGCCGCCGTCTTCGCCATCCAGTGTCCAAGGCACAGGGGCCTCGGCTTCCACGGTTAAAAAGGATGACTGAAAGAACACAATTTCCTCCGCGTCAAAGCGCTGCTGCATCAGATCACTTACAATGGCCTGCAAGCGGAACACGCTGACCGGGGCGCGTATGAGCAGTACCTCCAGCAGACCGTCCTCCAGGCGCACGGTGTCCCTGGAAAAGCAGTGCATGCCGCCGATGGAGAGCGCGTTGGCCACCGCGCCAAACAAAAAATCGCCCTCCAGCGCACCTGCGTCGCCGGTGATGCGCATATGGTAGGGAAAAATTTCCGTAAGGCTGCCCAGGGCATAGAGCAAGTAAGCCGCGCGGCCCAGTGTATTTTTGATGGGCTGGGGCGTGGCGTAGCTGCTCTCGGTAAAAGCGCCAAAGGCGGCCACATAGGCAAAGCTGCGGTGATTTAGCAGCCCCACGTCGTAAGGCGCGGGCGTGCCGGCCAGGGCCAGCGCCGCGGCTTTGAGCGGGCTGCGGGGCAAACCCAGGCTGACGCCCAGATCGTTGGTGGTACCCAGGGGCAGATAGGCCAGGGTAGGGTGCGCGCCACTTTCCAGCACGCCGCCGACGCATTCGCTCAGCGTGCCGTCGCCCCCGGCGCAAATGATCAAATCAAAATCTCTGGCGCGCGCCCGCGCTACCCGCCGTCCATCCCCGGGGCTGCGGGTCAGGTGTACGCACAGCGCATCCCCTTGGGCGGTAAAGAGGCGCACCAAATCAAACAGGCAACGCCGTATGCGCATATTGCCTGCAAGGGGGTTGGCAATCAGCAGCATATTCCGCATGGAGAGTGCTCCTCTAAGCCTGCCACGGTCAGCCCGCGAGCGCTACAATGGCGTAAGCGAAAATGCGCGCGTTGCGGCTTAAATCCACCAGAGACATGTACTCGTCGGCCTGGTGGGCCAGCTCGTCCTGGCCGGGGAAGGTGCAGCCAAAGGCCACGGCCTGGCCCATAGCGCGGGCAAAGGTGCCCCCGCCGATAGCCAGGGGTTTTGCGGGCTCGCCGGTCAACTCGCTGTAGACGCGCAGCAGGGTTTGCACCACGGGCGCGCTCTCTGGCACGTGGTGGGGCGGTTGCCCGTCGCCGTGGGTCACGGTAAAGCCCGCCGGGGCCAAGCGCAGGGCGATAAATTTGGTCAGCTGTTCTGGGCTGAACATCACGGGGTAGCGGATATCCAGCGTGGCGGTGCACACGCCCTCCGCCAGATCCAGTATGCCCAGGTTGAGAGTCAGCGGGCCGGATACCACATCGCCGCCCGCAATGCCCAGGCCCGAGCCGTCGCTGTCGCGGCCCAAGGCCTGGGCCAGCAAGGCGAGCGCCGGGCGGCTGCCGCCGCCGGCGCCCAGCGAATCCAGCGCCAGCAGCAGGCCCGCTGCCGCGTTGCGCCCCAGCTCAGGCATGGATGCGTGGCCGGTCACGCCCGTACAGGTGAGCAACGCGCGACCGCCAGGCAACCCATCCACGGTGATGGGCCATCCGCTTTGGGCGCTAAAATCTGCCATGGTCGCGCGTATGCGCGCAATATCCCCCCCTATCTCGGCTTGGGCTGTGCCGGGGATGACGTTGGGTCGCTGGCCGGCGCGCACGCGATACACGGGGAAAGCCGCCGTGCCTTCCGGCGGCAGCTGGGCGCGCAGGTAGCAGTGCTCTATACCCTTCTCGGTGTTGATGAGGGGGTAGCAGGCATCCGGTGAAAAGCCCACGGCGGGCAGACCGATCTTTTGCCGGTAGTAGTCCATATCCTTCCAGCCGCTCTCCTCATCGCAGCCCAGCACCAGGCGTACCCGCTTTTTGAGGGGGATGCCCGCATTCAGCACCGCCTTCATGGCAAACAGCGCGGCCACGGCGGGGCCTTTGTCATCCGTCACGCCCCGTCCGTACAGCTTGCCGCCCTCAATTTCCGCGCCGAATGGCGCATGGCGCCAACCATCCCCGGCGGGCACCACATCCAGGTGAGCGAGTATGCCGATAATCTCTTCACCGGCCCCCATCTCCATGTCGCAGGCGTATCCGTCGATATCACGGGCGGCAAAACCCAGGCGCTTGCCGTCAGCCAGGGCCATATCCAGGCTGCGGCGCACATCCTGGCCGAAGGGCGCGCCAGGGGCCGCATCCCCCTTGACGGATGGTACGCGCAACCAGGCGCGCAGGGTGTCGAGCATGTCCTGCTCCAGGGCCTTCAGGGTCGCATCCAAGCGTTCGTTGATCATGAGATGACCTCCTCTTCGCATGTGTCATCCGATTCCGGCGGGGTAAACAGTGCGGGGTGAGATGTCTGCCGCAGGTAGCGCACAAAGCCCGCCGGGGTGAGCGCTGTGGGCGGCGCCCAAATGCCGCCGCGGCGCACCCCTGCCGCCTCGTGCAGATCTGATCCGGCGATCTGGCGCAGGCCGCGCCGCTGGGCGTATGCCAGGGCACGCTGGTTGCAGTTTTGGTGGTTGGGGTTGCCGTTGTACACCTCCATGCCATCCAGCAGGCTGAAGGGCGCGGGGGCCAGGCCTATCCGAAAGGGGTGCGCCTGGTAGACCAGTAACCCTTCGGCATCCGCCACCTGGCGGAAGGCTTCCGGCGTCATGCGCGCGATATCCTTCAGCTTGTAGAGCAACCAAGGGTCTGGCAAGAAGACCAGATAATCCTCAAAGCCGCAATCTGCAAAGCGCAGCTCCATACCCGGCAGCACGGTCACGCCCATGGCGGCCCCGGCCTCCCAGGCGCGCTCGTAGCCGCTGGCAAAGGCGCGGCGCTGGGCATCCGTATCCGTCTTGCCCGCCAGGTAGTGATCGGTGATCACCGCCGCGCCGTAACCGTTTTGGGCCAGCAGCGCGACAAGATGCCGGGCGGGCAGATGGCTGCACGCGCTGACCTCGGCGGTGTGGGCGTGGGTCTCTACCAGTATGGCCCCGGCAAAGGGCGGCGGGACGGCAGCGTCTTGGTGCATCGTCGTTCCTTCTTTTTTACTGATTTATAATGAAAGGGCAATGGCCAACCGATCCAGCGCCTCTTGCAGCTGGCTATGCGGGCAGCCGATGTTCAGCCGCAGAAAACCTTGGCCCTCCTGGCCAAAGGAGCCTCCGCCGCTTAAAGCCACCCTGGCCATCTGCACGGTGCGGCGGGTCAGTTCCGCGTCATCCAGGCCCAGGGCGCGGCAATCCAGCCACATCAGGTAGGTGGCTTCCAGGGGAGAGACAGGGATGTGTGGCAGGCGCCGGGCAAAAAAATCCATGGCGATACGGCGGCTTTCCAGCAGGTAGGCGCGCAGGGCATCCAGCCAGGCATCCCCGTACGCATAGGCGGCGCGGGTGCCCACCAGGGCAAAGGCATTGCCGCATACCGCGCCGGATGCGGCGGTCGTTTCGGCCATGCGCCGCCCCAAATCCGGGTTCAGCGTGATGCAGCTGGCCTGGCGAAGACCGGCGATATTGAAGGTTTTGCTGGCCGCGCACAGCATCACCACCCGATCCGCTGCGCCGGGCAAGGATAGCAGGGGCACATGCACGCGATCTGGGTAGACAAAGTCCGCATGAATCTCATCGGTCACGATGCAGGCATCGTACCGGGCGCACAGGGCCAGCGTGTCGGATAATTCCTGCCTCGTCCACGCGCGGGATACGGGGTTGTGGGGGCTACACAGCAACAACAGCTTGCCCCCCAGGCGCAGGCAATCCTCCAGCCCCTCCAAATCCATGTGCCAGCGGTGATCGTCGTCCTCGCGCAGGGGATTTTTCAACAGTGCCCGTCCGTTGGGCTCCGCCGCGTGAAAGAAAGGCCCGTACACAGGGGGCTGGATGATCACGCTCTGTCGTGGGGTGGTCAGCGCGCGCACAGCTACGTTCAGGCCCGCTACCACACAGGGCAGCATCAGCACATCCTGCGCGGCAAAGGCGAGGCCATGCCGCCTGGCCCAGTAATCCACCACAGCGCCCGCATCCTGCGGCACGCGGGTGGGGTAGCCGTAGGTGCCGTGGGCGGCGCGATCCGCCAGGGCGCGCTGCACCTCCAGCGGGCTGCGAAAATCCATATCCGCCACCCACATGGGCAACACGTCGCTGCCGTGGCGGGCCTGCATTTCATCCCACTTTTCGCAATCCGTACCCGTGCGGTCTATGCCGGCGTCAAAGAAGGCGGCGTCATAGGTGAACTGTTCCATGGGGATTTTCCTCCTTAATCATTGGCCTTGCGGTTCGCCGTTAAACAGAAGGCGTGCCGGCGCGGATAACCCAGTATCCGCCGCCGCGGGATACAACCCGGGCGTCACCGAACAGCCCGCGCAGGTATGCCAGGGCCGATGGCGCGCCCTGCTGCTTGCGGATGACCGCGTACAGAGACCCGCCGGGCAGCAGGCGCTGCCGTGCCTGGGCGAAAAGCCGGTAGATCACTGCCTTGCCCGCACGAATGGGCGGGTTGGTCAGCACCCAGGCAAAGGTTTCCGGCACATTATCCAAGCCGTCGCCCAGCACAAAGGTTGCATCCAGGCCGTTGCGGGCAAAGTTGCGCCGTGCCAGATCCAGCGCGCGGGCGTTGATGTCGCAGCAGGTCAGCCGCGCGCCCGGCCTTTGGCATGCTACCCACAGGCCCACGGGGCCCCAGCCGCAGCCTAAATCCAGCACCGGCCCAGCCAAATCCTCAGGCAGCGCATCCAGCAGCAACGCGGTGCCCGGATCCAGCCGGGTTTTAGAAAATACCCCTGCGTCGGTCTCGCAGTGTAGTTGCCGCCCGCCACAGAAAATCGTCACCAGGCCGGGGGCATGGGCGCTGGCGGGCTGGGCGGTGTAATAGTGATCAGAGGTCATGGGTTTCCTCCAAACCCGCCGCCGCGTACAGCGCGCGGGCTTCGGCGGCGTTCAGTTCTCGCCAGGCGCCGGGGGCCAGTGTCTCATCCAGGCGCAGAGGGCCTATGGCCAGGCGCTGCAAGCAGGTGACGGCGCGGCCCCTGGCGGCGAACATGCGCTTTACTTGGTGAAACCGGCCTTCTCGCACGGCGCACAAGGCCTGGGCCTCCTGCGGGGCACTGCGCAGCACAGTCAGGGTAGCGGGCAGGGCAGGGCCATCGCGCAAGGCAAGCCCTTGGGCAAAAGCCGAGATATCCTCCGCATCTAAAGGCCCATCCACCGTGGCCAGGTACAGCTTTTCTATGCCCCGGCGGGGTGAGATGAGCCGGTGGGCCAGCGCACCGTCATCCGTCAGCAGCAACAGCCCCGTCACATCCCGATCCAGCCGCCCCACGGGCGCCAGGCCACGACCGCGCAGGGTGGGGGGCAGCAAGCCCATCACCGTGGGTAGGCGGGTATCCTGCGCGGCAGTGATCACCCCGGCTGGTTTGTGCAGCATGATGTGCCGGTGTGCGCGCCAGCGCAAGGGAACCCCATCCACGGCCACAGCGGCGGTCTGCGGGTCTATTGCCAGGGCGGGGTCGCGCGCTGTGCCGCCGTTTACCGTCACCCGGCCCCCGCGAACCAAGGCCCGCACACTGCTGCGCGCGCCAAGGCCCGCCATGGCCAGCAGTTTATCCAGGCGCAAGCCGCATCCCCCTTTACGTGGAGTAGAATCATTATACCCCATTCCTGGCCGCCACGCAAACCCTGGCCGATCCACTGAACATTTTTGAAGCGAGATTTCAGCCCTGCCCGGTCTGCGCACTGTTGACAGTTATAGAAGAACAGCTTACAATATGAACAACCGCTGATGTTGCTGGCGCGCAGGCGCTCGGGAAGGACACGGATGAGGTTTTTCGTATGAGCATACGGATGCATGGCGAAAGGCACACGCTGTGGAAGGTTTTTGCCGCGGCGCTTATTTTGTGGCTTTTGCTGTACCATTATTGGCTGTATGCGACCCGGGCAGCGGTTGACGAAAGCTTTCGCGCCGAGGTGGTGCGCCTGGTGAACGTGGAACGCGCCAAGGAAGGCCTGCCACCCGTGATAGAGACCGCGAACCTGCTGCCCGCGGCGGATTTGCGGGCCAGCGAAGCCGCCGGCAAATTTTCACACACCAGGCCCGACAAGACCTCTTGGAAGACCGTGTTTGACCAGATGGGCATAACATCCGACTACAAGGGTGAAAACCTGGCTAAAGGCCAAAAGACGCCTGAAGCGGTGATGGCCGCTTGGATGCACAGCCCGGGGCACCGGGCTAACATTCTGAATCCGCGCTTTAACGCCATAGAGATAGGCCTTGCGGAGAACAGCAAGGGCAAATTGTTTTGGTGCCAGCTCTTTATGGAGGTGCTGGCGCCTGTGGAGACCCCGCCCCCGCCGGATCCCGCCACGCTGACGGGCCAGCGGGCTTGGGTGCAGGATGGGCTGAACCTGAACCTGCGCAGAGACCCCGCCAGCAAAAAGGATATCGTGACCGTGATGACCGGGGGCAGTGAGGTGCGCATATTGGAAGAGAACAAGGGCTGGGCCCTCGTGCGCACGCTGGATGGCCTGGAAGGCTGGGCAAAGCTGGAGTATTTGAGAAAGTAGCGGGCTGTGTATATAAAAGGAGCTATCTTGGTAGCTAAAAAGCAGACCAGATAGCCCCTTTTTTGCCGGCCTGAAGGGCAAAGCCCCTCTAGGATGGCGAGAAGCGGGGCGACAGGGCGGTCTATTGCGGGGCGGGCTCTCGGCTTTGCAACCCTTGGTTGAGCAGGCCGATGGCATGTTTCTCGATGCGCGACACATAGGATCGCGAGATGCCCAACGCTTTGGCAATTTCGTGCTGGGGCCTTGCAACGCCATCCAGCAGACCATAGCGCATTTGCAGCACCATGCGCTCCCGCTTGGGCAGGGTGGCCAGCAAGCGCTGCATTTTTTCGATGGCGCAGATGCGATCCACAGCCTCTATCACCTGGTTGGGCTCTGTACCCAGCACATCAATGAGCGCTATCTCGTTGCCTTCGCTATCCGTGCCGATGGGGTCTTGCAGAGATACATCCCCCTTGCGTTTCTGCGCCGCCCGCAGGGACATAAGAATTTCGTTCTCAATGCAGCGCGCGCAATAGGTAGAAAGCTGGGTGCCGCTGGCCGGGCGAAACGTGCTGACCCCCTTGATGAGCCCGATGGTGCCGATGGAGATCAAATCGTCGGCCTCCATGCCCGGCACGGTGTACTTGCGGGCAATGTGCGCCACCAAGCGCAGGTTGTGCTCCACCAGCGTGTTGCGGGCCGCCTCGTCCTTCTGGGTCAGCCAGCGCTGTACGGCCGCGCGTTCCTCTGCGGCGGGCAGGGGCTTGGGGAAGGACGAGCGCCCCGCCATGTAACCCAAAAAAAACAGCGCGTCCTTGAGCAACCACAGGATGGCCGGTGTCAGCATAGCATCCCCTCCTGGGGATAACATATGCGAGAGGAGAAAACCGATGCGCGTTGATATTTGGGGACAAATTGCATCGAGGGGCGCAATTTTTCCGATGCCTGGCGATTAGTCAGCTTCAGCCTAATGCAGAGCCGGCGCCTTTGTCCCCCGCCGCCATCAATTCAGTCAGCATCAAGAAGGTCAGACCTTGTCCGTAGGCTGTGGGGCATTGCGGTATGCGCTTGTAGTGATCCAGATCATGCCCCATGCCGGTACCGCCGGATACGCCGGTCACCGTGCCATCCGGCGCGATCCGCGCCAGCACCGCCCGCGCCGCCTGCTCGCCCATGCTTCGGTATCCCTCGCCCAGCACCCCGATGCGAACGCCCTTGAGCACCCCGAAGGCGATGGCCGCCGATGCCGAGGTTTCCTCATAGGTCTCCTCCACGTCGATCAGCGTGGTGAACAGGCCGCTCTCCCGCTGCAGCTTCCACAGCGCCGAAACCTGATCCTCCAGCGCGGCGCGGATCATCCGGGCCGCTGCGTCGTCGGCGTTCTCCAGCAGTGAAAGCAGCTCCACCGCCGCCGCGGTGAACCATCCGTTGCCCCGCGCCCAATGCGCCCCAGCGAAGCCATGCCGGCAGTCGAAGGTCCAGCCATGGTTCCACAAGCCGGAAACCCGATCTTGCAGGTATTTGGCATGCAGCAAAAACTGATACTTGGCCTCTTCTACCCATGCGCGCTGGCCCAGCGTCAGGCCGGCCTTGGCCAAGAACAGTACGGTCATGAACAGTGTATCGGCCCAAAGCTGCTGGTAATGCTTGTTCCACACCGTGATGTGCTGCAGGCCGCCAAACTCGGTTCGGGGCATCTCCTGCGCCACCCAGTCCGCCCAACGCTGAATGTGAGGCAGGTAGTCCGGCCGCGGATCAGCATGGGCGTACATGCAGGTCAGCGCCAGCATGGGCGCTACGGTGTTGACATTGCGATGCGGCGCAGGCTTGGATAGCCAGCGCCCGTACCAATCCGCCAGATACGCCAGGGTTTCCGGCTTGCGCGTATGCTCATAGGTTTTCCAAATGCCGTACAGGGCCACGCCGGTGGGCCATTCCCAGTTCTCCATGGAAAGGTGTCCGGCGGATCGCGCGTCTTCGGCGTGCTCCCGGCGCAGCATGCCCAGCACGTCGTCGGCCAGTTTTTGCAGCAGGTTTTGATCCCAGGCCATAGGCTTTCTCCTTGCTTTGTTGTACAGAGATACTTCAAAAAGAGGACGGCCGCCGGCCAGGGTCGGCCGGCGGCCGCTTTACACGTCCCGGGAAGGGGGATGGCGCTGTATCGCGTCAGCGGTACTTGCCCGCCTCGTACAGCCCGGTCTTTTGATCCAGAATGGCCTGATAGCCGGCCTCCAGGTACGTCTTACAGCTCTCCTCGTATACCGTCTCAAACTGATCCTGCGGGGCCATGACGCATTTTACATACAGCTCCTGCCACAGGGTGTTCAGATCGGCTTTGTACTCGGCCACGGTGGTGACGGCGGTGGTGTACAGCACATCCGGTACCCGGTACGGGGCGTTCTCATCAAAATACTTCTTGGAGTCGTCGATGATCTGCTCATAGCCGACGGGT
This sequence comes from Oscillospiraceae bacterium, assembly GCA_031286995.1. Classification (GTDB taxonomy): domain Bacteria; phylum Bacillota; class Clostridia; order Christensenellales; family Aristaeellaceae; genus JAITTS01. Next base: position 931 of record JAITTS010000029.1, on the reverse strand, counting down.
GCCCAGTTGAGCAGATTGGCCTTCTCCTGGGCCTCCGGTGTGGGATAAGTGGCACTTTCCTCCCACAGGCACCAGTAATCCTTATTGTTGTTGGCGGATAGCGCCGACGGGCCGGCAAAGTCCGGCGTTTTGATGGCGACGCCATCTTCGTTCAAAGTGTAGTTCTCACCCGCAATGCCATTCTCCAGCTTGAAGAGGCGTTCGGGCTGGATCATCCACTCCAAGTACTTCCATACCGCGATGCGGGTGGCCTCATCGGTGGAGGCGTTGATGCCCATGATCATGCCGAAGGGCCAATAGCCGCGTTCCATCTCGTATTGGCCGCCGGGCACCTCGGCACGGGGATTCAGCGTGGCTACCTTGGCATCCGGGAAGTTCGCCAGCAGCGAGGAGATGACCGGTGAACCGCTGGCAAGGTACAGGGCATAGGTGCCGGCGCGGCCGGAGATGAAATCCGCCATGGCCTCGTTGGTATCCACGTTCAGGTAAAACTCAGGATCCAAGGTGCCCGCGTGGTACTGATCGTTCAGGTTCTTCAGGTAATCGTGGGTGGGCTTCCAGGGCAGATCCGCCACGCCCAGCTCGGAGTAAAGGGCATGTTCCTTGGGATCGTTGGGCCAGGTGCGGAAGGGATAGCTGTAAGTGAAGTTATCCTTGCGCAGTTCGTGGTTCACATAGCCCAAGCCGGCCTCTTTCCAGGCCAGCAGCAGTTCATTGTACTCCTCCAGGCTGGCCGGCATGGTCTTACCCACCTGATCGATCCAGTCCTGGCGAATCAAGGTCAGCCAGTTGTACGCCGTGGGGCGCTTGGCGAAAAAGAAATATGTCTCGCCATCCAGTTCGCCATAGGCGGCGACCATGTCCTTGGTCATCTCGTAATAGGTGGGTGCGTAGGTTTTGAGCTCTTCCGAGTTCAGGGGTTGCATGGCGC
>JAITTS010000028.1 GCA_031286995.1 Oscillospiraceae bacterium | reverse complement strand
TGGCGCCACAAGCGTAGCAATCACAGGGATGACCTTTTCTGCGGCCGGGGGCAGCCATGGGGCGGGGACAGCGGCTGCCAACGGGGGCGGGGGAGGCATCGGAGCATTCGGGGGTGGCGGCGGAGGCCCCCGGACGGACGCAAACGGCGGCAACGGCGGCAGATCCGAAAACCTGACCGCCGGTACTTCTGCCACCGGTGGCGCGGGCGGCAAAGACATTGTAGGCGGTGGGGCCGCCCTTGGAGGAGTCGCCGGGGGAACTTATGCCAACAGCACAACAAGAGGCGCACCCAAATACGCAAGCAACCCTGCGATTGCACACCCGTTTGGGGATACAAGTATCCCCTACATCATATCGGAAGCCGGAAACGGAGGAGCTGGTTACGGGTACGGCTACATCCAAAACATGGGCGGCCCGGGTGCAAAGGCACGGGCCAGCTTTGCGGGCATCAACCCAGTGGCCTGGGGCGGCTACGGCGCCGGATATGGTCAAGCGACCGCGCTGGCGGGCGGCGCCGGATTGGCGGCCATCCGGGTGTGGTATACCACGCCCAATACACCCGGCGGGATAGGATGAGGCGCCCGGTTTGGAGCGGGAGGACTTTCTTACGGTGATCACGCTGTGAGACAAAAGGAGGAAGCGAGATGATTGCGGCAGAGGTACGCGACGGCGTGGTGGAAAACGTGATCGTGATCGCCACGGGTAAGCTGGCGGCCTACGCCCTGCAGGCAGATGCGGTGCTGGTGCCCTTGCCCGAAGGGTTGGCCGTGGCGGCGGGCGATCTGTACGACGCGGATACAAGCACGTTTTATCGGGATGAAGCGCCCATCAGCCCAGCCCAGCTGGCGGATGTGGGCGCACTGCGGGCACAGGTGCAGGCGCTGAGCGAGGCACTATCCGCTCTGCTGGGCGAGAATGCGGCAGAAGAAGGGGGCGCTTAGAATATGATTGCATGGATGCGGCGCGCGCACGCGCTGCGGGCACTGGTGCAGGCCAGCGTGCGCGAGTTGACGGATGAGGCACTGGCCGCGCTGGATGCGGAGGGATTTGACGCCTGGCGGCCGGGCGCGGCGTATCAGGCCGGGCAAGTGGTGGCACACGGGGACGGTCTGTACCGGGTAGAGCAGGCGCACACCGGACAGGCACATCAGCCGCCTGGCGGCGTGGGTATGCTGGCCGTGTACAGGCCCATACAGGCGCAGACGGCAGAGGGCATTGCCCCGTGGATGAATGGCGAGGCGGTGGAAATAGGGGACAGGCGCGGTTACAACGGTAAAGTGTACGAGGCGTACGCGCCCGTTGGGGCCAACCTATGGCCGCCGGATACAGCACCCAGTATTTGGAAGTACGTAACGTGATGGCGAAGATTATGGCGGCAGAGGCTGCCTTGCTGCAGGAGCAGATTGTGGGTTGGCCTTACGAAAGCCCCGGCGCAACCAGCGACCCGGTGGCCGCGCGGGGCATCGACTGTAGCGGAGCTGTTGTGCGCATCGCTCAAAAGTATGGCGTGTCGCTGCCCCACGGCAGCAACAGCCTATATCGGCAAAGCTGTGCCCTCGTGGGGGTGATAAGCGACGGCCGGCGCCTCGCCGCGGGCACATTGGTGTTTAAGTGCAGGGCATGGGATGCAAGCCAGCGCGGGCACAGCCAGTACGGACAAGCCCCCGGCGACCTGTATCACGTGGGCATGGTGACGCGGGAAGATCCCGTGCGCGTTGTGCACGCCACGCCGCCAGCGGCCAAGGCGGATGCATCCCTCAAGGGCTGGACGCACTGGGGATGGCTGCGGGCCATGGCATCCCCCTCGCAGGCCCCAGACGCCTTACAGACCGGCAAGCCCGGGGCAAATACGCCCGGGCCTGGCCAGGCGTGGGTGACCGCACAGGGCGCGCGCTTGCGCAAGGGGCCGGGGGAAGGACACCCGGTGATCGCGCGGCTGCCCCAAGGCGCGGCGTTGGATGTATTGGACGAAGCGGGGCAGTGGCGGCTGGTGCGTTACCGCGTGCGCGCCGGACTGTGGCATGAAGGCTACGTGCGGTGGGATCTGTTGACAGAATAGGAGGATGTGTGTGAACAACCTGGTTATTGTCTGCGATACCTTGCTGGAGATATGCGGCGCGCTGGCGCTGATAGCCGGCGCGGGCCGCGCGGTGCTGGGGCTGTTTAAGCCTTTTCGCGCCCTGAGCAGCCGCGTGGATGGCCACGAAAGAGGGCTGCAGAGTGTTCAGCAACGCCTGACCCGGCTAGAGGCGGATACCAAGGCCGGTCTGCGGGCATCTCTAGCGCTGCTGGATCGCGCGGTCAGCGGCAACTTTGTGGAGGCATGCCGCAGCGCGCGGGATGCGTTGCAGCGGCACTTGGCGGCAGGCGGCCGCTGATGCCGGCAGCTAGGAACTTTGCAGCCACCGCCGCAGCGGCGCGCACAAACGCCATCCCCCATGAACAGAGAGGAGAAAAAACATGACCATTGATTTGACCGAGATCGTTCTGGCGCTTTTATCCGTTTTGATGGCCCTGGTGACCCGCAGGCTGATTCCCTGGCTGAACAGCAAAACTAGCGAGCAGCAACGCCGCAACCTACAGGCCATGGTGCGCGTGCTGGTAACCGCCGCGGAGCAGCTGTACCAGGCCGGGGAAGGCGAGCGCAAGCTGACCTACGTGGAGGATCAACTGAAGCGGGCCGGGTACACCATGGATATGGTGGGGGTACGCAACATGATTGAGGCGGAGGTGCACCGGCTGGCGGTTTGAGGGGGGCGCCGGTGAATGCAGGCGCGTCTACAAGAACGAAACGCATACCTGTGCCCAAAGCGCCACGCTGCAAAGGCAGCGTGGCGCTTTTATGTTTGCCAGACACCCGGCAGCTACACGCCTTGCAGCGTAAAGGTAAACGCCAGGGGTCTATCCACCGGCAACAGGTGTTCTGGATGCGGGCGCGCGCCCCAGGTGTTATCCCCCGCGATGCCCATCTGCCCCAGATTGGCGCGTATCACTGTGCTGTGCACGGGGGGCAACTCAAAGGAGTGACTGGCGTTCTCTATCTCAAAGGGCGTGTAGGGCAGGGCGGAAAACTCCATCGCCTCCCCCGGCACGGCACAAAACATCAGTCCGCGCCCGCGCGCATCCGTCACGCGCGCCCAACGCACGCCCGTCTTGTTGCCCGTCTCCTGCGGCACCAGGTAGCGTGCCATTTGGTCGCGCACCAGGCCCTGGTACACATCCAGCTTGGCCCCGCGCCTGCGATCCGCGTAGGTCTCCGCAGGGCCTTCCCCATACCACCGGATGCGGTCATAATCCGCCGACACCTTCATCAGCATGCCAAAGGCGGGCATATCCCCCAGGCCGGGCGTGGGCTCGCAGCGCAGCGTGATGCTCACCGCTCCGTCGCCGGTCACTGTGTACTGCACCTGGCACCGGGCCGCAGGCCTGGTGGGCAACTGGTAGGTGTAGGTCAGCCGCACGGCATCTCCTTCCCGCACCGCGGATACGGCGGGTTGCCCCGGCGGCAGCGCATCTCCCTCCGCCAGGGCGGGGTACTGGCTGGCCAGTTTCCACTGGCCGCAGCGCGCGGGCATGGCGCTGGCCCTGTCGTTGTCGTTGGGCGCGCGCCAGAAGCAGGGCATGGGCGTCTGCTGCACCAGTTCCACGCCGCCCCAGCGGTAAGAGACCAGGCCCAGCGGGCCCTTGGAGAACAGGGCCTCAAAGTGCTCGCCGCGCACGCCGTAGTTGTGCCAGCCCTCCACAAAAGTCAGCGGCAATGCGCGCCGGGGGGCGACAAGGGCAGGAACCCGCACCACCTCCTGGCCAAAGGCTACCTCGTGCCCCCGGGGCGCCCACAGCGCATCTTCGCGCAGGGTGAGGGAAACCGTCACCGTATACTCCCCCGGCTCCGCGGGCACCGCCAGGGGCAGAGGCAGCTCTTGTTCGGCCAGGGGCGGCACATCCGCCGCCAGCGGGGCTACGGCCAGCACCTCGCCCTCCCTTTTGAGGGTGACCGTGCAGTCGTAGGCCCCCGTCGGGGTGAACAGGTTCTTGTTTTGCAGGAGCACCGTATCCCCACCAATGGTGATGCGCACGCCTTGGTACTGGTACTTTACCTCCTGCAGCTTGGGTGAAGGGGTGCGGTCGCCGTAGACAATGCCGTTGCCGCAGAACTCGTAATCCGTGGGGCGATCGCCAAAGTCTCCGCCGTAGGCCTGGTACTCGTTGCCGTAGCGATCTTTGCGGGTGAGGCTCTGGTCGATGTAATCCCAGATAAAGCCACCCTGAAACAGGGGATCCTGCTCGGTCAGCTGCACATACTTGTACATGGCGCCGCCGGAATTGCCCATGGTGTGCAGGTATTCGCAAAGGATAACGGGTTTGTCCCTGTGTGTCTGCAGGTAGCTGGCCACATCGGCGGCAGGTGTATACATGGCGCTGGTGATATCTGTAGTTTGCGGGTAACGCGGGTCATGCCAAACCCCCTCGTAGTGCACAGGGCGGGATGAATCCATGCGCCGCCACAGCCCGGCCATGGCCAGGATGCCTGTACCCCCCAGGCTCTCGTTACCGCAGGACCAGATCAGCACGCAGGCGTGGTTCTTATCCCGCTGGTACACGTTGTTGGCGCGGGCCAGCACGTTATCCAGCCACTCAGGCCTGTCGCCGGGCACGGCCTGGGCAAAATCCCCACCGGTGCGCCTCAGGTGATCCCACACGCTGTGCGATTCCAGATTGGCTTCATCTATCACATACAGGCCATAGCGATCGCACAGGCGGTAGAAGAAGGAGTTATTGGGGTAGTGCGAGGTGCGCACGGCGTTGATGTTGTGGCGCTTCATGGTCGCCAGATCCAGCGCGGTCTCATCCTCTGTCATGGCGGCACGGCCGTTCAGGCAAGCGAACTCGTGTCGGTTGACGCCGCAGAACACGATGCGCCGCCCGTTGATGCGCATCACGGCGTCGCGTATCTCAAAGCGGCGGAAACCCACCTGCTCCACCAGGCATTCCCGCAGTTCGCCCGCCGGGTCGCGCAGGGCGATGTGCAGATCGTAGAGCGCGGGGTCTTCCGCGCTCCAGGCCCGCACATCCGGTATATCCGCTTGCCACACCTCGCCCGCGGCCCCGGCCCAAACCGCCACGGTTTGCCCGGCGCGGCGCAGGGTCATCTCCGCCCGGCCCGGCGCGCTGGCCGTCAGAGATACGCGCAGCAGGCCGTGGGTGCAGGTATCATCCAGGGTGGCGTCTACGCGCAGATCCTCCGCGTGTACGAGGGGCTTGGCGTACAGCAGCACATCCCGAAAGATACCGGAAAAGCGGAAAAAGTCCTGATCCTGCGCCCAGCTGGAGGCGCCCCACTTAAACACCTGCACGGCCAGCTTGTTTTCTCCTTGCGGGGCGCGGTAGGGGGTCAGATCGAAATCTGCCGGGGTCATGCTGTCGCTGGCGTAGCCCACATAATGGCCGTTCAGCCACACCGCGAAGGATGCCTCCACCCCCTGGAAGGATATGTACAAATTGCCCATCTCCGCCAGCGCGGGCGGCAGGGTGAAGTGCTTGACATAGCTGGCCACCGGGTTGAAGCGGGTGGGGATCTGCCCCGGATCTACCTGCTCGCGCCCATCCCACGGGTTTTGTATGTTGACGTATTGGGGCGCATCCCATCCCTCTTGCTGAATGTGCGCGGGCACGCGGATATCATCCCAGCCGTCGCAACGGTAACCTTCGCGCTCGAAACCGGGCACAGCGCTTTCATAGTTCTTGGCGTAATGGAATTTCCACAAGCCGTTCAGGCACAGCACCAGGCTGCTCTGCCCCCGGGCAGCTTCTTCTGCGGTGCGGTAAAAGCGGTGATCCGAATGGGCAGGCAGGCGGTTTTCCTCAAAATAGCGGGGGTCACGGATGCGCGCATAATCAAACTGCATAGCAAAGACGCCTTTCTGATAAAGTGGGTTCACTTGATCGCCCCGACGATGCCTTCCGCAAAGCTCTTTTGCAGAAAGAAGAAGATGATGATGGTGGTCAGCGTGCAGATGAGCACCGCCAGCATCAGCATGCCGTAATCGGTTACGTAGCCAAAGATCAGGTTGGATACCAGCATGGGCATGGTCAGGCTCTTGGAGTCGAACAGGATGATTCTGGGCCATAGGTAGTTGTTCCAGGCGTTCATGAACACGATGGTCATGGCCGCCGCGTACGTGCTGCGCATGGTAGGGAAAAACATGCGGAAAAAGATGCGCAACTCGCCCAGGCCGTCGATGCGCGCGGCCTCGATGATGTCGTGCGGAAAGCTGCGCGCGCTCTGCCGGAACAGCATGATCAAAAACGGCGTGGAGATGGTGGGCAGGATGACTGCGATGGTCGTGCTGATGAGCTGCATATCCGAAAACATGCGGAACAGCGGGATCATGGTGGCCGCAAAGGGGATCATCATGGCCAGTAGCAGCACGTTCATCAGCGCATCCTTGGCCCGCGTGTGATAGATTTCGAAGGCATAACCGGCGACGGAGCACACCAGCAGCGCCAGGGCGGTGAGGGAAAGCGCGTTGACGAAGGAGTTGGTCATGGCCCGCCACAGATCCTGGTTGCCCAGCAGGTTTCGATAGTTGTTAATCAGCTCTTTGCCGGGCAGCAGCGCGCCGCGGATCACAGCCAAGCTGGAATTGGTGGCGGAAACTGCCATCCAGTACAGCGGGAACAGGGATACCAGGGATACTGCGATCAAAAAGCCGTACTTGGCAACGGCGCCGAGTCTTCTCTTCATCGCTTGTCACCCACTCTCATCTGAATCAGCGCCAGCACGGCCACCAGCGCCAAAATGACGTAGGATACGGCGGTGGCGTAACCGAAGTTGGGCGCTTTTTCAAAAGCCAACTGGTACAAATAGTGAGACATGGTCAGGCTAGCGCGGCCCGGCCCGCCGCGGGTGAGGTTGAAAGATTCATCGAAGAGCTGCAGCGTGCCGTTGGTGGACATGATGGCCGTCAGCAGGATCATGGGCTTTAGCAGCGGCATGGTGATGCGCCGGAGCTGCTGAAAGGGGGACGCGCCGTCGATGCGCGCGGCCTCGTAGATTGAGGAATCGATATTTTGTAGCGCCGCCAGAAAGAAGATCATGTTGTAACCTGTCCACCGCCACAGCAGAGCGATAATGATGACCATGCGGGCCGACCAGGGCGTACCCAAAAAATTGTAGCCGGTCTCCAGAATGCCCAAGCCGACCAGGATGTGGTTGATGTAGCCATCCGCAGCGAACAGGCTGCGGAAGATGATGGAGTAGCTCACCAGGGAGGTGGTGCAGGGCAAAAACACCGCCGTACGGAAGAAGCCCTTGCATTTCAGCTTTTTGTCGTTGAGCAGGCTGGCCAGAATGATGGCGAACACCAGCATGACCGGCACCTGCACGATCAGGTAGGTGAAGGTGGTGACCAGGGTCTGCTGAAACACGGTATCCTTGAACATGCGCTCGTAGTTGTACAGCCCGGCCCAGGTCATGCCTGCGCCGATGCCCTTGTGCAGGGACATCCACAGCGCCTGAAACATGGGATAAAAGTTCATCCACAGGATGAGCAAGGCAGCGGGCAGCAAAAAGGCCCAGCCCACCAAGCTGCGCTTTTGGGTGATGGTTCTCCGCCGTGGCGTGAGATGCGCCTTGGCCGGTGCTTTGTCCGTCATCCGCCGGGAGCCCCCTTTCGCGCGGCCGCTTCGCAACGCTTTTTGAAGAGGGGGAACCGCCCTCAAGCAGATTCCCCCTCCGGCTTTCCTTTTGGGCAAGTGACACGCGCCCGGTTACTGACCCATGGTGAACGCCACTTCGTCCTGCGCGGCCTGCAGCTCGGTGTCAATGTTTCCGCCCTGGTTGATGTTGGTGATTGCGCTGGCCAGGGCATCGCGCGCCTCGTAGTAGTACACGCCAGGGGCGTTAGCCGGCACCTTGCCGGAGAATTCCACGATCAGGGCGTAGATCGCCTGGTCGCCGAAGAACGCCTGGGGCTGGGTATACACGGCGCTCTCCGCGGCGGGCATGTAGTTGGCCAGCGCGCCGCTGGAGGGCAGGATGGTCTCATAGAAGGGCACGCTGCCGGCAAAGGTTGCGGCCAGGAAATCCTTCGCCAGATCCGGGTTCTTGCTGCCGCTGGTGATGCCCCAGCTGGAACCACCGTTGGCGGAGTAGTTGGTGGCACCCTCCACACTCAGCTTGGGCAGGTTGGTGACTGCCCACTTGCCGGATTGATCCGTGGCGGTCTGCACCGAGGCCAGAATCCAGCAGCCGTTGATGGTGCCCGCCACGTTGCCGGTGATGAAGGAGGCGATGTACTCGTCCCAGTTGTTCACCTCGACCATCACGCCTTCCCTCACAAGGGTCAGGTAGGCATCGATGGCGGCGCGCAGCACCGCGTTGCCGGCGATGTTGGGCTGGCCGTCATCCGTGAACATGCTGGAACCAGCGCTCTGCAGCATGATGGCCAGCAGATCCCCGCCCCCGGCGGTGCTGGAGAGCAGGGGATGACCGGTCTTGGCCAGCACATCCTTGCCGATCTCGATGTAGCGATCCCAGGTGATGTCGGTCAGATCCGTCATGGTGTAACCGGCTTCTTCAAGAATGTCGGTGCGCAGCACGTTCACCGCCGCGCCGTTGTCAAAGGGAACGCCCCAATTTTTGCCGTCTACCACCGAGTAACCCACCGAACCCGCGCCGAACTTGCTGAAGTCGATGCCGCTGTCAGTCAAATCCAGGAACAGGTCTGGGTAGCTGATGGTGTTCTTCTGGAAGGCATTGTTTTGGCAGAGCAGGATATCCGGCAGGGTGGATAGGTCGCCCGCCGCCGCCGCGGTGTTGATGCGGGTCTGAATATCGTCCCAGCCCACCTCCACCACATCCAGGGTGAAATCCGGATGATCCTGCTGGTATACTTTGGCCGCTTCTTTCATGGCGTACAGGTTAAAAGCGGGATCCCAGCACCAGACGGTGAGGGAGGCCGTACCCCCGGAAGCCGATGCGGTGAGCATCGCCCCCCCCCCCCGCGCCC
>JAITTS010000064.1 GCA_031286995.1 Oscillospiraceae bacterium | reverse complement strand
CCGTCCCGAAACACCATCGTCACGTTCCCCCTCATCCATCCACACGCAGTCCACTGTCGTATCACACTCCTCGTCAAACCGCTCCAGCGATCCATCTCGCCGCTCCGGCTCGGCGAGGAACTGCGCGTGTTTCTCACGCCTGATGGCGCGCGTCTGTTTCTCGTCGACGATCTCCTTCAGCCGTCTCTCGGCCTCATCTTACCGGGCGATCAGTTCCGCGCTGATCCAGCGCGGTGTGCGCGTTTTTTCCACATCCTCGTGGACGTGCGCCATGATTGCCGCGCATTCTTTTTCGAGCCGGGGCGCGAAGCGGCGGCGGTTTTGGCGCGGAAATACGCCGAAAAGGACTGACAGACACGGCTTGAACCCCCAAAGGGAAAGACGTAAACGCGGATTTAACGGCGTTCATAGGGGAGAAAACGCGCCAAAAGCACACCAAACTGTTACGCCGAGATGTAGACATTTAGGCACAAAAAACCGCATACCATCAACGTTTTCAAACCCTGTTTCCCGCCCGGTAATGGTTTATACCACTACCCTGCGCAACCGGGCTTTGTGCGTTCTAAGGGCGTTTACAGCCCGGAAAGGAGTATCTTATGAACACCAACGAAAAAACGACCAACAACCCTATTTAGATAACCGTCGCCGACAGCGAACGGCCTGACTTTCTGAAGCGTATCGGCAAGACCATTTACAAGGTCAATGTACATTTCAGCACGACGAGCAAGGAAACCATGAGCGACAAGATAATCCGTTTGCTCCGCAACGCAATGAACCAACACGGAAAAATGCAAATATTTTTATGAAGCGGTGAAAAAGTCCTTGACTTGCCGCTCATGAGATAGCTGTGATGGACGGAGTCCCGGAGACTTCCGTATTGTACGTATCTCTACAATCCACACCGAGTGGAACGTTTTTCTAATTCTTTGCCGCCAAATCGTTGAATGACTCGAAGCTCACGAACATCACCGTTTGAAAAGAGCCTGTGCGATTTGCTAAAAATGGTTGCTCGCCTGACCACAAATTTTTGAATACAGGCATCCAAATATTCCCTGATTTTGCGCGCAAATCCCTTGCCAAACCGTCCCAGACGCCCTATAATTGAGTCAATGTGTACAAGCGGGAGTGAGGATTGAAACATGAGAACAAAGCACATTTTTATCACAGGCGGTGTGGTATCCGGGCTGGGTAAGGGCATTACGGCGGCGTCGCTGGGCCGTCTGCTCAAACAGCGGGGCCTGAAGGTGGCCGCGCAAAAGCTGGATCCGTACATGAATGTAGACCCGGGCACCATGAGCCCCTACCAGCACGGCGAGGTGTTCGTCACCGACGACGGGGCGGAGACGGATCTGGATCTGGGGCACTATGAGCGCTTTATAGACGAGAACCTCACCCGCTTTTCCAACCTTACATCGGGCAAGGTGTACTTCACCGTGCTCAGCCGAGAGCGAGAGGGTGGATACCTGGGCAAGACCGTACAGGTCATCCCCCACATCACCAACGAAGTGAAAGATTTTATCTACGCTGGGGCCCGCGCGGGTGAGGCGGATGTGCTGATCACTGAAATCGGCGGCACGGTGGGCGATATTGAGAGCCAGCCGTTTTTGGAGGCCATCCGCCAGATATCCCTGGATGCCGGGCGGGAAAACTGCCTGTTCATCCACGTGACGCTGGTGCCCTTTTTGCGCGGTTCCAACGAGCACAAATCTAAACCCACCCAGCACTCAGTCAAAGAGCTGCGCTCCATCGGCATCGCGCCGGATATCATCATTGCCCGCGCGGATGAGCCGCTGGATGAGGGCATCAAAGAGAAGATATCCCTCTTCTGCAACGTTAAGCGTGACTGCGTCATCGAGAACCTCACCCTGCCCTGCCTCTACGAGGTACCGTTGATGTTGCACGCCAACGGGCTGGATAACGTGGTCTGCCGCGAGCTGGGCCTGTGCTGCGAGAGCCCGGATCTGGTTTTCTGGGAGAGGATGATTAAGAAGATCAAGCGCATGCGAGGCACCGTGCGCATCGCGGTGGTGGGCAAGTATGTCAAACTGCACGATGCCTACCTCTCCATCATCGAGGCCCTGCATCATGCGGGTTACCCCTTTGGCATGGATGTGCAGATTCTGTGGGTCAACAGCGAAGATTTGGCGCCGGAGAACATTGAGGAAACCCTGGCTCCGGCAGATGGTATTTTGGTACCCGGCGGCTTTGGGGAACGGGGTATAGAGGGTATGATACTTGCGGCCCGCTACGCCAGGGAGGGCGGCATTCCCTACCTGGGTATCTGCCTGGGCATGCAGGTGGGGGTCATTGAGTTCGCCCGCCATGCCTGCGGCATGGCCGGCGCCAACTCCACCGAGTTTGACGCCCTCTCCGCCCACCCTGTCATCGACATCATGGCGGATCAGCAGAATATCACCAACAAGGGCGGCACCATGCGCCTGGGCGCCTATCCCTGCAAAATCGTGCCCGGCACCCGCATGGCGCGGGCCTACGGCGCGCAAGAGATCAGCGAGCGCCACCGCCACCGCTACGAGTTTAACAATGACTGCCGTGCCGTGATGGAAGAGCGCGGGCTGAAGATTTGCGGCCTTTCACCCAGTGGGACACTGGTGGAGGCCGTAGAGTTGCCGGATCATCCCTTCTACGTGGGCGTGCAGTTTCATCCGGAGTTTAAGAGCCGCCCCAACAAGCCCCATCCCTTGTTCCGAGGCTTGGTGGAGGCCTGCGTGTTGCGCCGCGAGGGGGTCATCCGCCCGCTGGATGAGGAAGACGAGTGAGCCCGGTCACCGTTATAGCAGGTCAATTGAAAACAACGAATGCCACCATGTCGCCACAGGCCACGACCTTGTGCTTAGCTCCGCAATATTGCCGATGTTTTTCATAGGTCCGCTGTCCCACCTCTGCAAAATATCGCAGCCTCGTACGCTCAAGCGGAATCTCCATCCGCTTGCTGGTGCTTTGCACCACTTCGCGCTGTTCCACGCTTCCTCGCTTGATTTCGCGCTTGATCGTGCTTTTATCCCCGAATAACGCTCTGGCGATCTCCGCCTTGTTCGCTCCCGCCCCCAGCATT
>JAITTS010000001.1 GCA_031286995.1 Oscillospiraceae bacterium | reverse complement strand
CCCTTCGTGCTTGCGCCTTTGCCGCGCTTGCTGTATACTGTGGCCATCGCCTGTGGTTCGCAGGTAGGGCAGGAAAGGCTGCGGTGCGTCAAGTGCCTCCGTCCGGGGATCGGCCGGGGGACGAAGAGGGCACACCCCTCGCGGTACCCCGGCTGCATCCCACTGCCCGAGGAACGGGCACCTCCGCGAATCCTTTGGTAGATCTTGCGCGGAGGTTTTTGTATGCCCATTTTTCGCACGTTCTCTCAATCAGCGGCGGCGCTGAAGCGCACGCGCATCCTGGCCGTGGCCGGGCTGCTGGCGGCCCTGCAAATCGCGGTGGATACCCAAGCGCTCTACCTGTTTGGCGGTACGCTGAGCATCAAGTTCGGCTTTCTGCTGGTGGCTACCAGCGGCATGCTGTTCGGCCCGGTGCCTGCCGGTCTGCAAGCGGCCCTGGCGGATGTGCTGACCGCGCTGCTCTTTCCCAAGGGCGCGTACTTCCCCGGTTATACGCTCACCGCGTTGCTGAGCGGTTTTGTGTACGGTTGCTGGTTTTACGGGCACACCGTTACCTGGAAGCGGGCACTGCCCGCCAAGGCGGCGATCAACCTGTGCCTGAACATCGGCCTCAACACCCTGTGGATCAGCGCCACCCAAGGGCATGCGGTGCTGGCCATATTGCCCGCCCGGGCGGTGAAAAACCTGGTGCTGTTGCCCATTGAGACCGCGTTGATCGTGGCCGTAGCCGCGGCCCTGCGCCGAGTGCCCGCTGAGTTTACACGCGGGCAGTAGGGGCGGTCTTTACCGCCCGCCAAGCGCGGCAAACCCCAAGCACACCATCTGCCAGCCGCAGTGCACCAGATCACCTACAGGTAGCAGGGCTGTGCCGCTGGTAGCCATGACCACCGCATCCCCCGTATCCGGGTCGGCCCACAGCTCGGCGTTCATGCCGTAGGCCACACCCTGGTGCCCGATGACGTTCGGTCTGCCGAACACGCGGGGCGCGAAGGCAACGTTCAGCCCCCGGCCCGCATCCCCCGGCACAGACGCAATGCTCGCCTGCCGTTGGCGCATCTGTGCCATGGATGCGGGGGAGAGCACGCGCACGCCGTCTATCTCCCCATCCGAGCACAGCAGGCGCGCCAGGCGGGCCGCATCCGGCGCGGTGATGAGCAGACGGCCCGGGGAGGCCATAAAGTGGCGCTCCGCATCCACCCCCGGTGTGCTTTGCGCTACGATAGCGGGCGCGTCGTAGACCAGGCGCGGCTTTCGCAATGGGCGCACCGCGTAGCCGCTGGCCAGGCGCCCGGCGTGGGGTAACAGCCGCTGGGGTGCGTAGCCGGCGGTCATGCCCAACGGCGCGAAGAGCGCCCGATCCATCACCAGATCGAAAGGTTCGCCCGTTGCCTTCTCCATCAGAGAGCCTAGGATGCCCGCGCCGAAGTTGCTGTAGCGAAACACCGTACCCGGCGAAGTGGGCGCAAAATTGCGCGCCGCTCCCTCCCCGGTGAGCATATCCCGCAGGGCCAGGCGTCCCGCGATACCGGGGCCGTCGTACTGGGGCGCATCCATCAGCCCGGCGGTGTGCGTCATCAGCTGCCGGGGGGTGATGGGCGTATGCGCATAGGCCGGGTTACGCACCCGGTAGCCCAATACCTCCCCGATATCCATATCCAAGGCCAGCGTGCCCTCTTCCACCAGCTTGAGCACGCCGAACGAGAGCGTCAGCTTGGATACCGACGCCACGCGGTAAAGCGTATCCACCGCGGCGGGCACATCCGGCAGGCGCGCCAGACCGTAGGGAAACACCCCCGCCAAACAGCCGCCGCGCACCAGCGCTACGGTGCCGCCCACCGTGCGGTGCCGGATAAACACCCGCTCAATCGCCCGCGCCACCGCCGCCTGCGCATCGGGCGCAAAGACGCCGCCCGTCATGCTTAGCCGTTTTGGCAGACGGCACTGCTCCCGATTCAAAGCACTCAGTAGCGCGATTTGCGCCGCAGATAGGTTCTTCATGAGCGTTCCTCCTCACCCGTTGAGGGTAGTATAGCACGGCAAAAGACCCCAAGGAAAGGGCGGGCTCGCAAAATCCCTGCGGTGGCGGCTGGACGGGCGTATACTCGAATGTCCCGAACGAGACGAACGAGCCGCGCTACTTCATTGCCTCTTATGCCCTGGGGTACCTGTTCAGTGATTTTGTGCGCGTGCTCTATTTCTTTCACCCAGATCGGGGAGCGATATCCTCTACTTATAGAGAGGCCGCTTATGATACGGAAGCTTGCCGCATACCCAGAGTGTATGGTGAAGGAGAAAGAGCACCGTGTGGCGTCTATGTCAGCATAGCCTCCAAGGCCGATTTTACATCCAATGAAGAGCCGCGCTATTCAAAGTGGCTACTGACGCGGGAATCGACGGAGGAGGCCGATTTTAACGTACATTTGCGCATTGAATGGTATGGCGGCTGGTCTGAGTATAAGGATGAAGCGGACGAGTTGGGATATGAAGCTGGTTTTGCCTACAACGACCTATGCTATGCCGTAGCCAATGCGCTTACATCGGCAATGAAAGAATATGGCTTTTATGGTTACCATGATTCAACCTACGAAGACACAATCAATGTGCATCAACTACTGTTGATGAAAGCGGTGGCGCTTGATGCCATGCAAGCACATAAGTTGAACGATTAAGAGCGCGGGAAGGGCGAAACAACTGACTTTGCTGTGGAAATGGAGCTGCTGCTGTTCGATATGAGGAATCCGCGCCGGTTCAACAAGGCGCCTTCGCGTGGAGGCTAGGCGCGCCACTTCCTCCGGAGGAAGGTCGGGTAACGGCGGAAATCAAAGGAGGCCGCCTCGCCAGCCAAAAGGATAGCGAGACGGCCCCTCTGTCAGTTGTCTTATTTCCCGAAGTACCTGGCCAGCAGCCCTTCAAAAGCTTTGCCGTGCCGGGCCTCATCCCGCGCCATTTCGTGTACTGTGTCGTGGATGGCATCCAGGCCCTCTTCCTTGGCGCGCTTGGCAATCTCGGTCTTGCCCGCGGTGGCGCCGTTTTCGGCCATCACGCGCATTTCCAGGTTTTTCTTGGTGCTGTCGGTCACCACTTCGCCCAGCAACTCGGCAAACTTGGCGGCGTGCTCGGCTTCCTCATAGGCAGCCTTTTCCCAGTACAGGCCAATCTCGGGGTAACCCTCGCGGTGGGCCACCCGGGCCATGGCCAGGTACATGCCCACTTCTGTGCATTCACCTTGAAAGTTCATGCGCAGGCCTTCGATGATATCTTGCGGAGCGCCTTGGGCCACGCCTACCACATGCTCGGCGGCCCAAACGCCACCGCTCTGCTGTTTAAACTTTTCCTTAGGAGCTTTGCACTGAGGGCACTGTTCCGGCGGGGTATCTCCTTCGTGCACGTAACCGCAAATGGAACAAACAAACTTTTTCATCATGTAGGTCTCCTTTCATCCTGTAAACTAATAGTAATGATTACTGACAGTATTCTAATTCATGAAAATGAGTTTGTCAAGAGGGGCACACAAATTTTTTTGTTCGGGTGTGTCGAGGTACAATAGATAAGTGAAAAAAGGACAAGCCGCAATTGGTTTGGTAAAATGGTGAGTGAAGAGCAAACCACAACCGAACCGAAAGGAGCGACTTGTCATGGTAAGCGT
>JAITTS010000019.1 GCA_031286995.1 Oscillospiraceae bacterium | reverse complement strand
TTCGCCGCCGCATCTTTTACATTTCATACAACACCCTCCACACAAGAACATTATATCACATTATCATAACTTTCGCAATACCACCTTCGCATTTATTCCCTTGATTTTTATCCGATGAGCTGTTAAAATATTAACAGCCAGAGGAACCCTTCAAGCAAAGGTTCCCTCAAATTCCAAAAAGGAGTGTTTCCCCCATGAAAAAGTTGCTCTCGTTAACCTTGGTGCTGTGTCTGGCGCTGGTTCTGGTAGCCTGTTCCACAGGCGTCGCTGCGGCGGCCGACGTGAAGACTGGCTTGGGCATCGTCACTTCCATCGCCTCCTCGACCCCTGTGGGTGAAAAAGACGGAGAAAAGACCAACGGCAATGCGCAGGTCGATTCCACCATCTGCGCCGTCACGCTGGATGCGAATGGCGTCATTCTCACCATCTCCTTCGATGTGGCCCAGACGAAGATCGCCTTCTCCCCCGAGGGCGCCATCGTCAGCGACCCCGCCGCCGAGATCCGCAGCAAGAAAGAGCTGAAGGACGACTACGGTATGAAGAACGCTTCCGGCATCGGTCTGGAAGTGTACGAGCAGATCGCCAATCTAGAGAAATTTGCCGTGGGCAAGACCGTGGCCGAAGTGCTGGCCACCCCCACCTACGTCAAGGATGATCATCACACCGCAGTGCCCGATGCCGCCGATCTGAAGACGGCCGTCACCATCAGCATCGGTGATTACCTGAAGGCGCTGGAGAAGGCCGCCGCCAACGCGCAGTAAGCCTCTTTTCCGGTCATGCCAGCCCGACCGCCCGGCGCTTCGCGCGCGGGCGGTTTTTTTGTGCCCCTGCGCTGTTCAACACGTGCTTTTCGTGCTACAATAGCTTCACCGTGACACTGATGAAACACAAAGGAGCCAGGCCATGCGACATCGCCGTCCCCTCGCCCTGCTGCTCTGTCTGCTGCTGGCGCTGCCATTGGGCGGATGTGCCGCCCAGAGCACCTACCAGCGCTACAGCGTCAACTTTTTTGATACTTTCGATACCTTGATCACCATCATCGCCTACGCGCCGGATGAGCAGACCTTTCTGACGATCAGCAACGAGGCCCACGCCCGCTTTCAGGCCCTGCATCGCCTGTTTGACGCCTACAACGCCTACGACGGGCTGAACAACCTGTACACCCTGAACGAGCGGGCGGCGCAGGCCCCTGTGCCCGTACCGCGGGAACTGATGGATTTGTTGCTGTTCTGCCAGGAAAAGCAGCCCCTTACCCAGGGCAGCGTGAACGTGGCGCTTGGCGCGGTGCTGGATATTTGGCACCGCTACCGTGAGGCGGGGCTTGCGGATATCTCCGCCGCCGAGTTGCCGCCTTTGGCGGATCTACAGGCCGCCGCCGCGCACACAGCCATGGCGAATGTGGCGCTGGATTTGGCCCAAAGCACCGTTTTTTACCAGGATGCCGGCCTCAAGCTGGATTTGGGGGCCGTGGCCAAGGGTTACGCCGCGGAGCTGGTAGCGCAGCATCTGCTGGCCTCGCCACTTTCGTCCTTCATCCTCAGCGCGGGCGGCAACGTGCGCGTGGGCCTGCCCCCGCGCGATGGGCAGCGCATGGCCTGGGGCGTTGGCATACAGGATCCCAACGGCAACGTGTTCTCCACGCCGGATAGCGACATTGTGGAGACCTTCTTCGTATCCGGCCTCTCCCTGGTCACCAGCGGGGTGTACCAGCGCTACTATCTGGTGAATGGCGTACGCTACCACCACCTGATAGACCCGGCCACACTGATGCCAGGGCAGCACTACCTCTCCGTCACCGTGCTGGCACAGGATTCGGGTCTGGCCGACCTGCTATCCACCGCCGCCTTTTTGCTGCCCTACGAGCAGAGCCGGGCCTTGATTGAAAGCATGGACGGCGTGGACGCCCTATGGATATTTCCCGACAACAGCGTACAGATGACAGACGGCGCGCGGCGCTATGCTAAGAGCGCGGGCGCTACCTCGCTGATTGAAAAATAGCGCCATGATCCACAGCCATTTGACCGCTTGCGCTTCCACCTCGTTCATCTTAATTAGTTCCATTCGGGGTCTCCTTTCATGTTTGGAAATAGTAACAGCCTCAAAGCGGTGACGGCTTGCCGCTTCGGGGTCATGTAACTGATTATACGCCATGCCAGATTACTCCCTCACTTATAGGAGAATGAGAGGGGGTATTTCGGAACCTTTTTTGAGAAAAAACAGGGAAGCAAAATCGGTTGCTTTGTGGTATGATATACGGGTATTTTTATTCCCATCTGTTGGGTGATGAAATACACGATAAATTAGAATTTGAAGCATCGGAAAGGATGGATTGTTTAGTGAACACTATCAGAAAGCATAAACTTATATTCTTCTATATTTTTACTTTCCTCTTGACAGGTATCTTTTTCTTTGTGCCTGCGCTCCTATTCCCAAACGTTTCATTCCCGTTTTTTCAACTGCCTCCTGCGATTGTTACATTCGCAATGATTGCGGTGTTGAATAAGACAGATGGAAGCAAGAGTTTTTGTAAGGGCTTATTTCCGGTTGGTTTCCATTGGAAATGGGTAGTGGCGAGTGCGTTGCTGCCTTTTACAATAGTTCTCACCGCTACAATAGCAGAAAGTGTGTTGCATGGGCAAGGGTTTAATTCAGTTCAATTACTTACTCCCGGTGCTATCCTGGCAATGGCGGCTGGTGTTATTGGTGAAGAAATCGGATTTCGGGGCTATATGTTGCCATTGTTGTTGAAACAACATAACAGCCTTATGGCGGGCATTATTTCAGGAACGCTTTGGGCTCTTTGGCATGCGGCATATTATGGCGAAGGACTTGGCTTTTTGCTGTTTGCCGTGGGTACAATTGCATTGGCAATTATTATGACTTGGCTTTACCATAAAAGTAATGGGAATATTATTTCTGCCATATTATTTCATTTTACTATGAATTTTTGTGCTACGATTATCCCAGAAAGCGAAATGTCAAGTTTAGAGCGTCGGGCGATCTATGCTGTGGTTAGTGTGACGCTGGCCGTCATCTTGATATTTGTTTCTTCGGTATTCCGCTCAAAGAAAGACAGCGCATAGTTCATATTTGCTTCTAACCAAAAAGTCTGACAAACTCCAGTTTGTCGGGATGATATACTTTGCCCTCTCCATAATAACACGAACCATATGCCCCTTGGTTGCTCATACAGCAAAGGGGGGTTTATCTTTGTGTTCTGTCAATGAACTCTTACATCCGTCATCGTCCCTCATCACAACAGCCGTATACACTGGCCAGGGTGCTGCGCAGCATTCTCCGAGCACGAAAGGTGTGGAAGTGATTGTGGCGGGCGGCCAGCCGGGTCTGGCTGAGAAGCACGTTTTTGATGTGCAAAGCAAACGAAAGCGCTGCAAATGCACCAATCAAGAACATATTGGGAGATTCCCTTAGCAGGCGGCGCAGCAATCTTCGCAGGATTACGGCGCCAACCCTTCAAGCCGGCGCGGATGCCGCCTAATCGTGCACCAAATCCGCGCGCAGGCGGTAGAGCGTGGCCCCGCGGTTGGGGCTGCAGATGGCCTTGACCATCCAATCCACAGTGCGCTGGCAATCCCACTGTATCCAGCCCCAGCGCACGCCGTCGATACGGGTACCCTTCATGTTGCTGTCCGTCCAACGCAGCAGATCCTTTTCCGGGTCGTAATCGGCGATCATCAGTAGCGAATGCGGGCCGTTGCCATCCACGTAATTGCCCACCATCTGATAGCAATCCCCCCGCTTGGCGTTCTGCAAAAACGCCCTGGCCAGGCGCTGATTCTCGGCCTTGTCTAGGTTTTTGTCGTAGCGAAACTTGGCCGCCACCTCAAAGGGATTGCCGCTTTCCGGCGGATCAGGCGCCCACTCAATGCCGTACTGATAGGGGGCCACGTCAGCCTTCCAATTATTTTTTGGCATGTGCAACGCCAGCCCCGGATAGGCCAGCATGCTGTAACCCGCCTTGTTGGTATCGAACATGCGCATCACAAAATTTTTACACACGCCTATATCCGTATCCGTCTGTGCCGGGGCAAAGTTGTACCGCCTATCCTTCGAGTTGCGGTAGGCCAAGTCTATCATGGCCTCTGCCAGCGTTTCGCGCGGGGAGAGCAGGGTGACGCGCTCCTCGGCCATGGCCGTATCCCCCTGGCTGTTAGGCGGGCTGAATGCCCGGGCCGTGACAATGGCCTTGCCTGGTATGGGCGGCAGCTGCAGAGAGGCGGTCGGGCTCTCCACAGGCACATCCGCCCGCTGCTCGCCGCCCGGCCACAGCACGCTCACCTCCAGCCGGGCCGCGCCGCTGGCCTCCAGCGCCACGGTCAGCAGGTTACCCGGGGGTACCCCATCCTGCGCAGTGGGGGTCACGATGCGTACCGTCGGCGCAAGGGGGCTTGCCTGTACAAACAGATCGTCCCCTTCCGGCGCGCCGGCCAGCGCTGTTGTGGCCAGACAAAGCGCAGCCAGCAAAAGACGCCCGGCGCGCGCCATACATGTGCGCATGCGGTTTCTCCCCTTTACTTGGTACTAGCCGCAGTATAGCACAGTTTGCACCCGGCGTCTATCTGCGGCGCAGGCGCGCGCGCAGCGCGGCCAGCTCTTGCCGGCGGAACACGAATACCTGCGCCGCAGGCACCCGGTACACGCGCAAGAAGTAGACGAGAAACGCCGCCCCCGCCACCGTGTAAGAGAGCACCGAGGCCACCGCCGCCCCGTCTATGCCCCACACCGGAATGGTCAGCCAATTGGCCGCGGCGTTGATCGCCACGCTGGCCGAAAGCATCGCCAGGTAAGGCCCCTTGCGCCCCTCCGCCAGCAGCAGCGTGCCGATTAGCTTGAAGTAGGACATGCTGAGCACGCCTGTCAGCAAAATGACCGTCACCCGGTAAGATGGCAGAAACGCCGCCCCCCGCAGAATGAGGATGGCGGGCTTGCCCAGCAGCACAATGCCCGCCACAATGGCCAGGGTGATGTAAAAGTTGATCTTGAGGGAAAAGGTGACGTTCTGCACCGCATCGGCCCGCACGGTGCGGGAAAAGAGCACCTCGCGAAACGCATCGGATATGATCCACCCGTACTCCGCCAAACCGATGCCCGCCTGGTAATAGCCCACCTGCGCGCTGCCCACGCCCATCCATGTCAGCATGGCAATATCCAGCCGGTAATTCAGTGTCAGCAGCAGCGTGGTGAGCATGGATACCAGACCAAAGCCGAATATCTTGCGCAAAAAACCCATATCCGCCTTCAGTGGATTGCCCACGCGGCCCAGCCTGCGCAGCGCCATGACCACGGTGATCACATCGCCCACCACCACCAGGCCCAAGGCCACGATGAGAGATGGGGCCAGCGTCAAGAACGCCAGGGTGATGATGGCCGTGTTGGTGAAGCGCGCGGTGAGAAAAACCACGTTTTTGTACTTGACATCCTCCACCATGATCATGAAGCTGAGCTGGTTGGCCAGCACCTGCACCGGCGCGATGAGGCACACGGCGGCCAGGGTAAAGCTGCCCAGCGCCACGGCCAGCAGCAAGCCCAGCGCGGTATAAGCCAAGTATTGCAGCGAAAAAATGCGCAAAAACTTGCCCAAGGCATCGGCCTCGCCTTGGCGCTTGTAATAGGGATAGGGCTGGTAGAGACCAAAGTTGGCCACCACCGCCACTGTGGTCAGCAGCGTGTTGATGTAAGCGTAATCCCCCATCAGTGCCGGGCCGAGGTAGCGCGACGAGAAGGATGTGGCCACCAGGCCCACGGCCAGGGAGACCACCTTGGTGAGTACCGTAAAGGTATAGTCATTGCCCGTCACGCGCGACAGAATGCTGTGCTTCATAGCCTACCTTGCCTTTTTCCGATGATTGATGTTGCCTGCATAGCTTGACCCGTTTGCTGCGGCGTATGCCCACAAGCCTGTCTGATTATAGCAAGTGGCCGGCGCAAACGCAATGACGGCGGGCGCAATTTGGATACAATCTGCATTTGTAGGGAATATTTTGCGTTTGGTGGACGTTTAATATATAATCCGTATGTGTCAAAAAATTTTTCACAAAATGTTTTCGCGGATGAGCCGCGGAAAGGAAGTGCCTCATGAAAAATCGTCTCCTCTTTCTCCCCCTCTGCCTGGCGCTGGCCCTGTGCCTGCTGCTGACCCTGTGCCTGGGCGCAGCCCAGGCCGCCCCCGGTGACGTGACCGCGCTGCTGCCTGACAGGCGCGACCAGCGCCCTGCGGAATGGCAGGATTTCTTCGCCGAATCCGCCGCTTACTTGGATGGCGCCTTCTACATGCTGGGCGGCGGCAAGGTAGCGCGCTGGCAGCAGGATACGCAGGAGATAACATTGCTGTGCACCCTGCCTTTTTCCGAAAGCCGCTACTTTTACTACGGGGGCGCCACGCCCGAGGAAAAGGCGCAGTATGACCAGGCGGTGCTGTACCTTACGGCGGGCGACGGCAAGCTGTGGGGCATCAACAACTACTCGGGGCGCGTGGGCGAAGTAACCGCCCAGGGCATACAATGGAACCAAACCACGCTGGATATGACGGATACCTTCTATGACCTGGATGGCAGTGACCGCACATACCGCTCGCTGACCAACTTTTTTGTGTGGGATGGGGCGCTCTATTGCCTGCGGGATGATTACTCGCAGGAGAACTGGACGGACGGACGGATCATTATGCGGTGGGATCTGGCCACCGGCGCGCTCACGCAGTTGCGGCCGGACAGCGCCCAGATGCTGTGCCTCTACAAGCCCGGCCAACTGCTGACCCTGGGTTACCGCTACGATGAGAAGACGGAAAGCCTTGTCTATAGGCTGGCCGCCATGGATATCGCCACCGGGCAGGAGACCCCGCTGGATATCGCCCTGCCCCCCTCTATAAACTATGGTGCGGGTGGCCTGGCCTACGATGCGGCCACCGATACCATTTACCTGGCTTACAACAAGCAGGTTTGGCGCGCCGTGCAGGGCGCACCCTTTGTCGTGGCTGCGTACCTCACCACTGCCTACATCGGCGCTGAAACCCCCGCCTGGATACTGCCCGGCGGGCTATACGCCGCATCCGCAGATGGTCTGTTCATCCGCAACACCGATCCGCAGTACCTGCCCACCAAGGCACTGAGCATCGCCGGCGGGTACGAGGACATGACCTTCCGCACCTTCTCGCTGGATAACCCGGATCTGCCCGTGGTCTTTGCCATGACGGATACGTATGTGACGGCGGAGGCGGTGGCCCAGGATATTGCTAGCGGCGGCCAGACCGATATCTACGTGCTGCCCATGAACATGGGTCTGCGCTCGCTGATTGAAAAGGGCTACACGGCGGATCTGAGCGCCTCGCCCACCCTGGTCGCAGATATCGCCAGCATGTATCCCCAGGTGATACAGGCCCTCTGCGACGCCCAGGGGCGGCCCATGGCCTACCCCATCAGCCTGGGCCTGCAGCCCTGGACCGTAGATCAATCCTTGTGGGATAAGTTTAACATGGGTCCCCTGCCCACCACCTTTGACGAGCTTTTCGACTACATGCTGCGCTGGCAGGAGACCTACGCCGAGGATAATTCGGAGGTCTCGTTCCTGAACGCATCCTATGTGGGTGACGATCTGATGAACATCGTGCTGCAGAGCTACATCCTGCAGTATGAGGAGCCGGGCAAGCCCATCGACTTTACATCCCCCATGCTGCGCTCGGTGCTGGATAAGGTGGCGCAGCTTCGCATTGAAAGCCCGGATTATGAGCATATGACCGATCAGGATTGGGAGGAGCTGTACAACACCCGCGCGCAAATTACACCCATTTTCTCTCTGTTCAGCATGGGCGGGCTGTTCTACGACCCAAGCGCCACCCAGTACATCAGCAGCGACCCGGCAGCGCGGCCGATGGCGATGTATCAATCCATCCCGCCCCTGGTGTTTCAGGCGGGCGAGACGCCGCGCATCCGTACGACCATGCAGGTGATGATCGCCAACCCCGCTTCCGCCAACCTGGCCTTCGCCCTGCAGTACATTGAGTACGCGGCGCAAAAGGGGATGGATAACTACACCCGCTACGCCCTGCACCCGGATATGAACGACCCGCTGGAGCTGCCGGAGTTTGAGCGCACGGTGAAGGATATGCGCACCTGGCGCGACGAGCTGGCCGCGAACATAGCGTCCGCATCCCCAGAAGATCAGCGCTACATGCAGGATAGCCTGGATTATGTGGATCGCTGGCTGGCCGAGCAGGATAAAAACAAGTGGGAGATTTCGCCTGCGGGCATCGCAGGGTACCGGGCCATGGCCCAGTACATGTACCCGGCGGAGAATTCCTTTTTCTTCTGGGAGCGCGATGGAGGACCCATGAGCACGCTCAACGAGCTCTTTCAGCGCTACAGCGGTGGCCAGATGCCCATGGATGCCTTCTTGCAGGAGTTGACCAACAAGACCCGCATCATGATACTGGAAGGCATCTAAACCAAACCGCAAAGCGCGCGCCGGAAAAACGGCGCGCGCTTTGGCATATGTTTAAGAAAAAAAGAGATTGCATGTACGCACCGCCGGTCATCTGCTTCATCCATTCTTTCTGCGCTGGGCCTGGTCTGCGCGGGCACAGCCCTGGCCGCAACGCCCTCTGCCGCCCGGGGCGCGAATGCCTTTGCCTTTAGGCTTTCGCTTTCCGCCGCGCTGCAAAAGCAGGCGGGCGCCGGCCATTTTTTGTGTGCCCCCTCTGCGCGAGGCTTTCCCTCCGCGCTCTCCCCCCACGCCGCCAACGAAACCTACCTACAGCGAGGGCCTGCGCCAAAGCCTGCGCATAGAGCGAATGCGCAGGGCGGGATGTGGCACTGTTTGTGGGGCTGGTCAATCAGCCGGAATAATCCATAAAGGGTGCCCGCGCGCAAAAGGCGCGGCCATCCAGGTAAGCCAGAGGCGGGCCGGGGCACAGCGTGAGCCCGGTGGCCCAAAGTTGTTGCCGCCGCAGGCCGCGCGCCCTGTTGGCCGCCCTATCCCCGTACTTGTCGTCCCCCAGCACCGGGTGACCCACATGCGCCAGGTGCGCGCGTATCTGGTGGGTGCGGCCTGTCACCAGGCGTACCTCCAGCAGGGCTATCTCCCCGGCGCGCAGCACCCGGTAGCCGGTTTCAATGGGCAGCGCGCCCGGGGCGGGCGCGTCTGTCACCATCACCCTGGCCGCCCGGGCATCCTTGCGCAGGTACGCGCGCAGCGTGGCCTGCGCGGGCTGTGGCGTACCCACCACCAGGCAGGCGTAGGTCTTTTGCACATCGTGCCGGGCAAAGGCCCGGCGCAGCGCATCCTCCGCCTGCGCATCCTTGGCCAGCAGCAGCACGCCGCCGGTGTTGTGATCCAGCCTGTGGCACAGCCGCAAGCCCTCGCACCCGGTCTGGCGCGCAACCAGTTCCAGTGTGCCGGGCGCGCCCTTGGGATCATCCGCGCCTCTGCTGGCCAGGCCCTGGGGCTTTACGGCCACCAGCACGCGCGCATCCTCGTAGAGTACGGGGATGCGCGCTTTTTCTCCCCGCCGCAATGCTGCCTTGGGCAGGTAGCACACCAGCGCGTCGCCGGCGCACACCACATCCGTGGGCGAAAGGCGCGCGCCGCCGCGCTTAACCTGCCGGCGCGCCAGCATCCAGGCGATCACTTCCGCGGGTTCTTCGGGCAGGATGGCGCGCAAATAATCCCGCAGGGGCGTAGGCGGGCAATTCCCGGGCACCAGGTGCTGCACGGCGGCGCCTCCTTTGTTGGCCAAAACAACTGATAAAATAGCAGCTGGCGTATGGTTCCCTCGCTAAGCCGGGGGAAGGAAGCGCGGCACCACTGCGGCAACCGGACGAGACGACACGACGGGGCAAAAAAACCGCAAACAGCGTCAACTGCTGTCGGGCAAGTTGCCCTAGTGCACGGTCATCGCTACGGGGGCGTCACACACGCCATCCCAGCGGGGCACGCCCTGCCACAGCATGCGCAGGGCACGGCGCATCTCCTGTGTCTCCAACACGCACAGGCGGGTGGCGAGTACGCTGTGCAGCGCCTCCAGCGGCGCGCCCTGCTTGGCCAGCCAGCGCAACTCGCGCGCGCAGTCAGCTGCATCCTCTCCCATGCGCAGCGCCCCTTGCAGCGCGGCGGCCAAGCGGGAATCCAGCGGCTCTTCCTCTGGCAGAATGCCCTGCATGCCGCCGAGCAACCGCCGAGCATCCAGCCCGGCTTCCTCGCCCGGCAAGGGGCAAACCGCCGCGGGTGGATCGGCCAGCGCCGGGTGCACCAGCAGCACCCCGTGAGGATAATCCATGCAGTCGTAGGATGCCCACAGGTACTGCTGCGCCAGGTGCTGAGCCTCCTCGTCATCCGCGGGGGCACGCAACACCTGCTGCATAAACAGCCTCTGCGGCCCCCTATCATCCAGTGCACCGGCGATGTAAAGCAGCGCGCTGATGGCGGCGTGCACCGTAAACAAGCGCGCGCGCAGAGCGGTGTGATCCGGTCTATCCAGCGCCTGGGCCACAGCCTCGCGCAGCCTGCTATCCAGCCTTGCTGCGGGGCGGCCTTCGCACAGGCCCACATCCACCCACAGCCGGTGGCGCAGGGCCTGGGCCGCCTCCAAATCCTCCACATCTTCCAGCGCGGTCTGCCCGCCTTCGGTCAGCAGGCGCTCCACCAGAGAGTGCTCGCGGATGGAGAGACAATCGGCCTGGCGGGGCAGGCTTTCGAGCACCACGCGCAGGGCGGCGGCCTCTTGCTGGGCCGGCATGGGCTTTGCAGGCACAGCCTGCCAGCCACGTTCAATGCGCGCGCGCAACTGTGGCCCAGTCAGGCCCCGCAGGGGGCCATCCCGCAGTTCCTCCATCTGCTCTACGCCCCAGGCCCAGCGTCTGGCGTGCATGGCGCTGAGCGTCTTACCCACCCAATCCGCCTCATCGTGCCATGTGCGAAACAACGGCCTCGCCTCCCTGCTTCACTTGTTGTTCTGCCAATCATCGTCAATAAAACGGCAATACATGGAAACGGCGCCCCTTGCGGAGCGCCCACGCGTCAATCCAGCCGCGTGACCCACCCGAAGGGATCGGGCTGCGTACCGTACTGTATGCCTGTCAGCCGGTCGTACAGCTGCCGGGTCAGCGGGCCAATATCGCCGCCGGATAGCCTGATCACCCTGTCGCGCCACTGCAGCATGCCCACGGGGGATATCACCGCCGCGGTGCCGGTGCCAAAGGCTTCATCCAGCCCGCCCGCCTCCGCAGCGTCAAACACCTCATCCACGCTCAGCGGGCGCTGTGTCACCGGGTACCCGGCCGCTTGGGCCAACTGAATGACGCTGCGGCGGGTGATGCCATCCAGGATAGATCCGTTCAGCGGCGGCGTCACCAGCCCGTCGCGAAACTTGAAGAACATGTTCATGGAGCCCACTTCCTCAATGTAACGGTTCTCCTTGCCGTCGAGCCACAGCACCTGGGCAAAGCCCTTTTCCTCCGCCCGGGCGCCGGCCAGGATGGATGCGGCGTAGTTGCCGCCGGTCTTGGTAAAGCCCACGCCGCCGCGCACGGCGCGCACCAGGTTCTCTTCCACGTAGATGTTGACCGGCGCCAGCCCGCTGGCGTAGTACGCGCCCACGGGTGAGAGAATGATGAAGAAACGGTAACTGCGCGAGGCGTGCACGCCCAACAGGTTATCCGTAGCGATCAGGGTGGGGCGGATGTACAGGGTGGTGCCGGGGGCGCTGGGCACCCAACCCGCATCCAGCCTCAGCAGGGCCTTCAGCCCTTCCATCACCGCAGGGATATCCAACTGAGGCATGCACAGGCGCTGGGCGGAAATGTTCATGCGCTCAAAGTTATCCACGGGGCGAAAGAGCTGCAAGCCGCCATCCGCCCGGCGATAGCACTTGAGTCCCTCAAAGATGGTCTGAGCGTAGTGCAGCACGCAGCACGCCGGATCCATCTGAAAGGGGCCGTAGGGCACGATGCGCATGTCGCCCCAGCCCTGGCCCCAGTCATAATCCATGACCAGCATGTGATCGGTAAACAGCGTGCCGAAGCCCAGCTCGGCTTCATCGGCGGGCTTATCCTTTCTCCGCTGTGTTTCTTGGATGGTGATCTTTTGCATGCGCACTCCTTCGCGCCTCAACGCGCCACAAAATTTTGCAAAGTTTTGTTTCATTCTACGCTGGCGGGTATGGGCTGTCAAGCGCAAAAGCCTGCCAGCACGCGCATTTTCTGGCTGCCCGCTTCTCAAACCTGCCGATTTTTGCTATACTGTACGCAATAGACCCCCAGCAAAGAAAAACAGGAGGTAGAACACATGTTGAAGCGGTTCACCAAAGAGGAGCGGGGCTGGATCTACTACGACTGGGCCAATTCCGCCTTTTCCGCCATTGTGGCGGCCATTGTGCTGCCCCTGTTCTTCGCCGGCCAGGCCTCCACGGCCTTTGTGGCCGGTGGCATGACCCCGGCGGCGGCCAATACCCATGCCACGGCGCTGTGGGGCTACGCCACATCCCTGGCCACACTGGTCTGCGCCCTGCTGGCCCCCGTACTGGGCGCGCTGGGGGATTACCCGGGCTATAAGAAGCGGCTCTTTACCGTTTTTGCCGCGGTGGGCATACTGGGTTCGCTGTTGCTGGGCTTTACCGGCAGCTGGCCGCTGCTGCTCATCTTCTACATCATCAGCAACATCGGCTTCAACGCATCCTGCCTGTACTACGACAGCTTTCTCAACGATGTGACCACCGAGGATCGCATGGATCTTGTATCCGCCTACGGCTACGGCCTGGGCTACATCGGCGGATCCACCATCCCCCTGGTGGTGGCGCTCATCATCATCCAGTTCGGGGATAAGATAGGCATCAGCGCAGAGGCCGCGGCGCGCATATCTTTTGTACTCACCGCCGTGTGGTGGGCGGTGTTCACCCTGCCCATGCTCAAAAATGTGCGGCAGCGCCACAGCGTGCCCCGGGAGCAGGGCAACCTGATGGCACAATCCTTCCGCCGCGTGGGGCGCACCGCGCTGGATATCCTGCGCCACAAGGGCGTGATGTGGTTCCTCATCGCCTACTTCTTCTATATCGACGGCGTGGGCACCATCATCCACATGGCCACGATCTTCGGCAACGCCGCCGGGCTGGAGAGCATGAGCATGATGTGGGTGATGATGGTGGTGCAACTGGTGGCCTTCCCCTGCGCCATTCTCTACGGCATACTGGCCAAAAAGATCGGCGGCCGCAACATGATCCTCATCGGCATCGGCACCTACTGCGTGGTGTGCCTGGTGGGCCTGCGCCTGCACACGCTGACCGATTTTCTGCTGCTGGGCGCGCTGGTAGGCACGGCGCAGGGCGGCTTGCAGGCCCTCAGCCGCAGCTACTTTGGCAAACTGGTACCGGATGAGCGCTCGGCGGAGTTTTTCGGGTTTTTCGACATCTTTGGCAAGTTTTCTGCGGTGGTGGGCCCTGCCCTGTTTGGGCTGGTGGCACAGGTGACCGGCGTGCCCCACGCAGGGGTCGTGGTGGTGCTGGCGCTCTTCCTCATCGGCGGGGGCATCTTCACCTTCTTGGTGCCCAAGGCGCAGCAGAGCATACGCTAG
>JAITTS010000167.1 GCA_031286995.1 Oscillospiraceae bacterium | reverse complement strand
TCCGCCGTATCCAGCACGGTGTGGAAGTGCCCCTTGGTCATAAAGTATTCTTCCCCCACCTTGCCGGGGTAGATGATGGTGGTGCCGTAGCGCAGGTCGCCATTGCGCTCTGGGATGTTCTCCAGCTCGTAAAATGAGTAAAGTAGCGGATTTCCTTCTTCGGCCAGTTTGCGCGCCGCCGCCTCATCATAAAACTGTGTCACCATGTTCGATACCCTGCGGTGGGTCGGTTTGGCCTTTTCAGACTTGCACAGGCCCGTCACCAGGTCAAAATCCAGCACAAAAGGTTTCGTGATCGCCATAACGGTTCTCCTTTCTATCCACACGCGCGCCGTTTGATGGCCGCGGGCGCGCCTGTTTTCCGCTCATCATACAAAAATACATCATTACCTTTTTGCATCATATCACATCTCGCTCGCCTGTCAAGCAAGAAAAAAGAGCGTGTCACCGCCCCACCAGGTAAATGCTGTACTCGTACTTATCCGCCACCAGCTTGATCACGCCGTATTCAAAGGGGCCTGTCTCATTGCTGGTGATGCGCTTGCTACACAGCAGCGGCGCACCCGTGGGCACGCCCAGTATCTGCGCCTCGTAGAAGGATGCCGCGCCCGCGCTCAAATACTCCCAGGCATCCTTAAAGATGACGTGGTAGTGCTGCTCTAAAAACAGGTACAGGCTGGTGAAGGAATCCACGTGCTTATCCAAATCCGGCGCGCAGGATATTTTGAGATAGTTGCACATGATGGCGATGGGGATACCATCCGCGCACTGCACGCGCTGCAGTTTGAAAACGGGGGTGCCGGTCGGCACCTGCAGTGCTTCGGCCACGCAATCGGGCGCGGGCTCTTTTTCGATGCACTTGCTCTGGGTGCTGACGGTAAAGCCCTTTTGGCTGAGCGTCTCGGTGACGGATGAGATGTTGTTCAGCTTTTGCGTGGCAAAGGCATCCTGCACCTGGCTGCCGCGCCCTTGCACCACCTTCACGTAGCCCTCGGCGCTCAGCAGACCGATGGCGCGGCGTATGGTGGTGCGGCTCACATCAAACTGCCGCTCCATTTCGCTCTCCGTAGGCAACAGGGAGCCGACAGCATACGTCCCCTCTTTAATTTTGCCCTTGAGAATGTCATACACAATTTTGTAGCGCGGCACCTGCGCCATCCAAAATACCCTCTCTCCCTCAACTTCTTTATTATTCTACATGGGTGAGGCGGCCATTGTCAACAACAAAACCACAGGACTTTCCCCCCGTAAACATTAGATTTATACCTTTGTATTCTTTTAAAAAATTCATAACTATAAATCTATTGACAAGACGTCATCCCCTGTGCTAGAATGCAGGCAGAGCTTGTTGACGGGCACCCCGCCATACCCTACATGGGAGGAATTTTTGTGACCAGAACAGAGGTTGCGCAGCTTATCGACATCAGTGCCGTGCGCACCCAGCATACCCTGTCGGATATCATCAAAACCGTAGAGATCGCCAAAAAATATCGCTTTGTCAACGTGCATAGCCTGCCGTGCTGGACAGCGGACGTGCGCCGCCTGCTCGCGGGCGAGGCGGATATCCGCGCGGGCGCGCCCGTGGGCTTCCCCGGCGGCGGGCACACCACAGAGATCAAGCTGACCGAGGCCAAGCGCCTGATAGCCGACGGTGTGCAGGAGATGGACATCGTGATGAATGTGGGGCGCTTCAAAAACAGGGAGTACGATTATGTGCTGAACGAACTGAAGCAGGTGATCGCACTGGCTCCCGCCCACGTGCTGACCAAGGTGATCATCGAACTGAACTGCCTGGAAGACGATGAGATCGAAAAGGTGTGCGAACTGGTGATGCGCAGCGGCGCGGATTACATAAAGACCGGCACCGGCTGGGTGCCGGGGGATGCCAACATTGCGCGCATCGCCAAGATCAAGCGCTGCACCCACGGCCGCATCAAGGTGAAGGCAGCGGGTGGCATCCGCACCCGAGGAGAGTTTGACAGCCTGTTTTCCCTGGGTGTAGAGCGTTTTGGCATCAACACCGAATCTGCCCTTGAGATTGTGGAGAGCTTTCCCGAGGCTTAGCGCCGAAGCGCAGACCATCAGGCAAAGGAGGCGGAACCGGCATGGCGGCGATACTGGAGGCGCGCGGCATCATCAAGCTCTTCCCCGGCGTGCGCGCGCTGGATGACATCCGTTTCACGCTGGAACGGCAACAGATCCACGCGCTGTGCGGCGAGAACGGCGCGGGTAAATCCACGCTGATCAAGGTGCTCTGTGGCGTGTACCCACACACCGAGTACGAGGGCGACCTGCTCATAGACGGCGAGACCGTGCAGTTCAAGACCATTGCGGATGCCGAAAAGAAAGGGATTGCTGTCATTCATCAGGAGTTGAGCCTCTTCAACCAGCTCTCCGTCACGGAAAATCTGTTTGTCGGCCACGAAATACAGCGCAATGGCATACTGGACAAGAACGCCATGACCAAGGAGACCTTCAAGTGGATAGACTGGTTCAACTTGGATGGCGTCACCCCCTCTTCCCTGGTGGGCGACCTGGGCGTAGGCAAGCAGCAGCTGATAGAGATAGCCCGTGCGGTGCGCCAGCCCGGCGTGCGCATCCTCATTCTGGATGAACCCACCGCTTCGCTCACAGAAAACGAGACCGAACTGCTGCTGGGCATCCTGCAAAAGCTGCGCAAAGAGGGCACCAGCATCATCTATGTCTCCCACAAGCTGGATGAAGTGATGCGCCTGTGCGACCGGATCACCGTCCTGCGCGACGGTGCCACAGTCGGCAGCGTATCCACCAACGCCATCACCCAAGATCAGTTGGTGCACATGATGGTGGGCCGTGAGATTGAGGATATGTACCCGCCCAAGGACACCGCGCCCACCGCGGAAGTGCTGCTGGAGATACGGGATTACAACGTGTTCGAGTACGTCACCGGCAAACAGTTGGTCAAGAACGCCGGGCTGGCCGTGCGGCGCGGCGAAATTATGGGCATGTATGGTTTGGTAGGCGCGGGCCGCACAGAGTTCATCAGCACGGTCTACGGTTCTGATCAATACAAAGGCTCCGGCAAGGTGCTCTGGAAGGGCAAGCCTCTGCGCATCAACACCCCTGTGGAAGCGCTGAACGCGGGCATCGCCTACTGTACCGAAGACCGCAAGGAGGCGGGCATCATCCCCACCATGGATGTGGGCGAAAACACCACCATCGAGTTCATAACCGGCTTTGTAAAGGGCCTCGCCATCGACAAGAACGCCGAAGTGATGCGCGCCAGCGAGCAGGTGAAAGAGCTATCTGTCAAGACACCCTCGCTTGCGACCAAGATCGTCAATCTCTCTGGCGGCAATCAGCAAAAGGTGCTGCTGGCGCGCAATCTGTTGGGCGATATCGAGCTGCTGATATTGGATGAACCCACGCGCGGCATTGACGTGGGCGCTAAGCAGGAGATTTACAGCATCATGCGCCGGCTTGTCAAAAAGGGCATCACGATCCTGATGATTTCTTCTGAGCTGCCCGAGGTGTTGGGCATGAGTGACCGCGTGTGCGTGATGCACCGCGGCCAAATAATGGGCGAACTGGATAACCGCAACGCTGCCCTGACGCAGGAACTGCTGATGGAAAAAGCTGCGGGCATTGAACGGGGGGGCGCATAGCATGGCAGGCAAAATCGCAAAACCGCATACGGCGGACAGTGCCGCAAAACCGAAGCCCGATCTGCACAGGTATATGATGATCATTGCGCTGGCGGTGATTTGGATCGTGTTCACGGCCTTGACCAATGGCACGTACTTCACCCCGCGCAACCTGACTAATCTGTTCCGTCAGGCCGTGTTCACCGCCATACTGGCCACGGGCATCATTTCGGTCATTCTGCTGGGGTACATCGACCTTAGCGTCGCCTCCACCGCCGTGCTTGCGGGCGGTGTGGTGGGCATTATGACCACAGGGGGTGGCCTGCCCCTGTGGCTGGCCATCATCTGCGCGCTGGCCTGCGGCGTACTGGTGGGGCTGTGGAACGGCTTTTGGATCGCCTACCAAAACGTGCCCGCCTTCATCGCCACCATGGCCAGCATGCTGGTGGTGCGCGCCATGTTGCTTGGTATTACAAGCGGCGTCACCATCTCCCCCATGCCCGACGCGCTGAAGGTGATCGGCTTCGACTTTTTGCCCGCGCCCATCGGCTACGCACTGGCCGTTATCGCGGCCGCAACCGCGCTGTTCTTTCAGTGGAACGACCGTAAAAAGAAACAGGCGCTCGGCCTGCCCGTCAAACCCGTCGGGCAAGAGATCGCCCGCTCCGTCATCACGGTGGCCATCATCGCGGCCTTTATGGCGGTCATGGCGCAGTACCGGGGCATCCCCAACGCGCTGATCATCATCATCGTGCTGTCCGTCGTCTTTCTATACATACAGAACAGCACGGTTTTTGGTCGCCGCATCTACGCCATCGGCGGCAACAGCAAGGCTTGCCAACTGGCGGGTATCAACATCCGCCGCACCACACTGGCCGTCTACGCCATCAGCGGCCTGCTCGCCGCCGTCGCGGGCATCTTTCTGTCGGCCCGGCTCAACTCCGCCTCCTCCACGCTGGCGGATGGCGCGGAGATGGATGCCATCGCCGCCTGCGTCATCGGCGGCACCAGCATGGCAGGCGGCATCGGCACCATCGGCGGCGCGATGATCGGCGCCGTCGTCATCCAAAGCATCCAAACCGGCATGAACGTGCTGAACACCCCCTCCTTCTGGCAAAACATCGTCAAGGGCCTGGTTCTATTGGTGGCCGTGTGGTTCGACATATCCCGCAAGAAGAAGTAGGTATGAATTTCGGCTGCTAAAGCGGCTGAAAATATAAACAAAGGAGTGGAACATCCCATGAAGAAACTGGTCGCTATCATCCTGACCCTAACCCTGTGCTGCATCGCCGCCGTAGCCTTCGCCTCGGCAGGCGCCGTCAAGATCGGTATGGCCATGGGCGACCTGCGCCTGGAGCGCTGGCAGCGCGACGTCGCCTACATGGAGGCCGCCGCCGCCGAGTATGGCTACGAACTGACCGTTCTCTCCGCAGACGGTGATGAGAACACGCAGCTCAACCAGATCGAGACCATGCTGGGGCAGGGCATCCAGGTGCTGCTGATCATGCCCGTCAGTTCCAAGACCATGTCCACCGCGGTGGATGCGTGCCATGCGGATGGCGTGAAGGTCATCTCCTACGATCGCATGATTGAGAACGCGGATCTGGATTACTTCGTCACCTTCGACACCGAGGGCGTGGGCCGCATGCAGGCTTCCTCCCTGCTGAAGGCTGTGCCCGGGGGCGGCAAGTGGTTCCAGATCACCGGCAACGCGGATGACTCCAACGGCCAGCTCTTTGAAAAGGGTCAGATGGCGGTCATTCAGCCGTTGATCGACGAAGGCAAGATCACCATCGTCGGCTACGCGAACGCCAACGGCTGGAACGCCGACGCCGCCATGCCCAAGATGGAGGATGCCCTCACCGCCAACGACAACCAGATCGACGCCGTGCTGGCCGCCAACGACGGCATCGCCACCGGCTGCATCGCGGCCCTGACCGACCAGGGCCTGGCCGGCAAGATACCCGTCACGGGGCAAGATGCCGACCTGATCGCCTGCCAGCACATCGCGG
This sequence comes from Oscillospiraceae bacterium, assembly GCA_031286995.1. Taxonomy (GTDB): domain Bacteria; phylum Bacillota; class Clostridia; order Christensenellales; family Aristaeellaceae; genus JAITTS01. Next base: position 14,359 of record JAITTS010000167.1, on the reverse strand, counting down.
AGGGCACCCAGTACATGACCGTCTACAAGCCCCTGAATCAGTTGGCGTACGCCGCCATTGATTTTGCGGGCAAAGTGGTCAAAGGCGAGGATGTATCCGGCTACATCAATATCATCAACAACAACGGCAAGGTAGATGTACCCACCTACGCGCTGCCCCTGACCGAGGTCACCAAGGATAACCTGATCGACACCATCATCAAGGATGGCTTCCACAGTTACGAGGAAGTGTATGCCAACGTGCCCGAGGATCAGCGCCCGCCCAGGCCCTGAGCCATTGACCGGCAAAGAGGGCGATCCTCCCCCTCTTGCCTCTCCCCGGGGCTGCCGCAGCGCGGCAGCCCCGCTTTCAATACTTTATGTATAAAGTGAGGGCATTTGCGTGAACAACTTTGAGTTTTACAACCCCGTCAAAATCATCTACGGTCCGGGAGAGGCCGCCCGCGCGGGCGCAGTGGTGGCCCAGCACGGCAAAAAAGCGCTGATCGTCACCTACAGCGACGTCAGCTTTTTCGGCGACTTGTTTGATAGGCTTCACAGCTCCCTAGCTCAGAGCGGTGTGGCGTATGTGGATTGCCAGGTGGCCACAGCTAACCCCAAAATCAGCGAGGCGGAGCGCGGCATTGCGCTGGGCAAGGAGCATCAGGCGGATGTGGTGCTGGGCGTGGGCGGCGGCAGCGCCATGGATTTGGCCAAAGTGATCGCCGCCGGCATCATCTATCCCCACGACATTCGCCGCATGATCAAGTTTACACACAGGGATGCGGCCTACCAAATACCGCCCAAGGCGGCCCTTCCCCTGGTGCTTATCCCCACGCTGCCCGCCACGGCCAGTGAAATGAACCCCACCGCTGTCATCACCGATGAGGTGACGAATCGCAAAAGTTACGTGTGGGAGCCCGCCTGCCTCTACGCCAAGGCCTCCATACTCGACCCCACGCTGACGCTGACCTTGCCCCGGTACCAGACCGCCTGCGGCGCTGTGGATGCCATCAGCCACGTGGCAGAGCCTTTTCTCTTCAGCGACGAGGCCACATTCGGCAACCTGGCGCTGCACGACCGCCTGCAGATGGCTGTGATCAAAACCTTGTACGAAAACGCGCCCAAGGTGCTGCAAAATCCGGCGGATGTCGCGCTGCGCGGGCTGATGCAGTTCTCCGCCACCATCGCGCTCAACGGCTGGTTGACCTGTGGTGTACAGGGATGGACACCCATGCATCAGATGGGGCACGTGCTCTCCTCGCACTTCGGGGCCACCCACGGCGCCACGCTGGCCTGCATGATGCTGGCCTGGATGCGCCACTTTGCCGCGCGCAAGCAAAATGCGCGCTTCCGCCTGTTCGCCGGGCAGCTTTTCGGCACAGAGGATCTGCTGGCCGCAGCCGACGCGTTTGAGGCGTACATGCAGGGCCTAGGCGTGCAGACGCGCATCAGTCAGCTCGGCTGCACCGCCGCAGATGTGGGGGCACTGGCCCAGGGCGCGGTGGATGTTTCCTTCAGCGCGGATGACACGCTGGCCAGCATTCCCCCTATCACGCGCGAGGAGGTCGAGGCGATCTATGCGCTTGCCCTATAGCCTGCGACAGACCACTTTTGACGGTTTTGAGGCGGTGGAGATCCTCACCGCCCAGGCGCGGGCCGTGCTGGTGCACGAAGTGGGGCCGCGCATCGCTTTCTACGGCAAGCCGGATGGCGAGAACCTGCTCTATTGGGATAAGGACGCCGTCAGCCGGGGCGCATGGAAACTGCGCGGCGGCCACCGTGTGTGGCTGACCCGCCCCTGCGCGGATGAATCCGTGGATACCTACATCGCCGACAACGCGCCTTGCCGCCTGAGCGTGGATGGCCCCACTGTCACCGCCACATCCCCGGCCAACGGCGTAAACGCCCTGGCGCGCGGCATGCGCGTGACCGTGCAGCCCGGCGGCGGGCTGCAGGTGACCAACTTTGTCACAAACACGGGCGACCTCATCTACTCCGGCGGTGTATGGTCGCCCACCTGCGTGGCGCCGGATGGCAAGACCCTGCGCATCCCCCTGGGGCTGCCAAACAGCAGTTGGGATATCGTGCGCATCGTCATCCCGCGCGTGTTTGCGGGCAACACATCCACCCTGCAGGATGACCAGTGCCGCTTTGAGGGAAACGACTTGGTCGTTACGCCCCGGGGCCGGGTGCTCAAGCGCGCGTGCGGCGCGCTCCAGGGTAAGGTGATTTTGGATGGCGGCGGCCTGCGTTTCACCAAGTACGCGCCCTACGACAAACGCCTGCGCTATCCTTTTGAAGGCTGCAATACCGCGGTTTTTGTGGGCGCGGAAAACTGGATGGCCGAACTGGAGACCTTCGGCGGGGAATCTGAAATACCGCCCGGCGAGACCATCGAAAACACCGAATATTGGTCGCTGGCAGCGGTCTGACGCGCCCCTTCAGACCGGCCGCAAATGCTCGGCCCTTTGTGGATAAACTAAACCCTGGCAGGAGAACCGGCCAGGGTTTTTTGTGCCCGCAGCCCTCACTTCGCTAGGCCTTGGTGCCGGTGAGCGCGATGCCTTCTATAAACTGGCGCTGAAACAGCAGGTAGATCACCATCATGGGCGCCATGGCCAAGGTAGAGCCCGCCATGATGGTGGGGTACTGGGTGGTAAACTGCCCGCGAAGAGAGTTGATGCCCGCCGAGAGCGTCATTTTGTCGATGTTCATGTTGACGATCAGCGGCCACATCATGTCGCTGTAAGCGAAGACAGCGGTGAACACACCCAGCGCCATGAGGGCTGTGCGGGTCAGCGGGAAGAGAATTCGCAGAAAGGTTTGGCCGATGTTGCACCCATCCAGCTTGGCAGCCTCTGAAAGGTCGTTGGGCAAGCTGAGGTAGAACTGGCGCAGAAAAAAGGTACCAAACGCGCTGACCAGGCCGGGGAATACCAGCGCGAACAGGGTATTGAGCTGTTTCAGCTTCGAGAGCATCACGTATTGGGGGATGATAAAGATTTGGATCGGCAGCATGAGCTGCGAGAGCACCAGGAAGAAGAGCAGCCGCTTCAGCGGAAACTGTAGCTTGGCAAAGGCAAACCCCGCCATCGAGGAGAACACCACCGCACACACAATGCGGAAAAAGATGAGCGCGAGGGTGTTGAAGTACAGCTTGCCAAAGGGCAGAACCCGGGTCACCTCCCGGTAACCATCCATCAACCAGGTGTTGGGCAGAAAGGTGGGCGGAATCTGCACCGATTCACCGATGCTCTTGAAAGATGTCAGGATCATCCAGACAAACGGAAAGATCATCAGTACGGCTCCGGCAATCAGCACGGCGTGCACCGCGCGCGCCTTGCGGGCCGCCGGCGCGCCTCTTTTCCTGCCGCCCGCCGCGTGGTTTATAGGCCCACGTTCCATGATAGGCTCACTCATAGTACACCAGCTTTTTTTCAGCGACAAATTGCACGGCTGTGATCGCGCCGATGATCACCATGCTCCAGACGACGACAGCCGAAGCGTAACCTTTGTTAAATTTTTCAAAGGCTTCCCGAAAGAAGATCACCATCAGCGTCGCGGTGCTCTTGAAAGCCGGATTTTCGGGCTTCACCAGCATAAAGATGGTGTCGAACTGCTTGATGGAGTTCATCATGCGCATCAGAATCACGAAGAACAGTGTGGGAGAGATGAGCGGCACGGTGATACGGAAAAACTGCTGCGCCCAGTTGGCGCCGTCGATCTCCGAGGCCTCGTAATACGTGCTGGAGATGGACTGCAGGCCAGCCAAAATAAGCACCAGGTCGTACCCCACCGAACTCCACACGCCGACGGCCGCGCAGGCGGCAAGCGCCGTGTTGGGGTCCGACAGCCACTTGGGCCCCACAATCCCCAGCATCAGCAGGGCCTGGTTCAGGATGCCGTTCTCCGCGTTGAATATCCACCGCCACACCATGGCGATGGCGGCCGGCGCCACCACCATGGGCAAAAAGTAGATACCCCGGTACAGGTCTCGCCCGCGTATCTTGGTGTTGAGCAGCGCAGCCAGCACCAGCGCCAAGAACACCCCCACCGGCACAGTGAGTACCACGTACCACAGCGTGTTGAGGGTGGTTCGCCATATCTCCGCCGAACCAAACATTTTGGCGTAATTTTGAAGCCCTATAAACTTGGTAGGCCCCAGCCCCTGAGATTTGAGCAGGCTGGTGTACAGTGAATCGAAAAAGGGATAGACATTGAGCGCGCCCAGCCCGATGATGGTGGGCGCGATCAACAGGTAGGCCCAAAGCCATTCGTTCTTGTTTCGGGCCTTGCTGATGCGCAGATCGCGCTGCACGGGAGATGCTGTCATCCGGCAATCGACCTCCTTACGCGAATGCCAAAGCATGCGCAGGGTTAGCCCGGCGCATGCTTGGCAGCTTGATAACCGGCGGTTATTCGGCTTCGATTTCGAGTATCTGGGCGTTCAGGTCGTTGCAAGCCTGCGCCACGGTTTTTTCGCCGGAATAGACGGCGGCGATCTCTTCGGTCTCAATGGGTTCCCACAGCGATTTGTTGGGCCCGAAGGGGAACTGCACGCCGTAGGCGATCATCTCCGGATAGGCGCCGATGTTGATGTTCGGGAAGTTTTCTACAAAATAATGCTCGGTGCCTGCGTAAGCGGGGATGGCGGCCTTGTTCTGCGCCTGCAGGATGTTGGCCTCCTCGCTGCCGCAGAAGGCCAGAAAATCCTTCACCACATCGGGATGCGGGGTGTTGTAAGCGCCGGAGTAACCCAGGCCGTTGTAAATAGAGGCGCGCACCTTGCCCTGGGGCAATACAGCCAGGTCAAACTTGTCGTTGATCTGCTCGTTGCTGGTGTAAGAGCTCATCATCCAGCTGCCCACAAAGACCATGGCGACTTTGCCGGCCTGGAACTGGTCGTCGCGGCCCATATCCGCGAAGGAAGCGGCATCCGGAGATACGCCGTCCTTGAGGGTTAAATCCGTCCACCACTGAATGGCTTCCTGTGTCGCGGCCTGGTCGAAGCCGGGCACACCGTTTTCAAAGATGAAGCCCTCGTTCTGATAGACCACGCTGTAGTAACCGGACTGCGTATCCTGCTGAGCGGCAAAGCCGTAGACGCCGTTCTCCTTGTCGGTCAGTTGCGCGGCCACCTCGCGCAGCTTGGCCCAATCCCAAGTGTCATCCGGGTAGGGGATGCCAGCTTTGTCGAAGATCTCCTTGTTGTAGGCCAGGGCAATGGTGTCATAGTCCTTGGGGATGGCCAGCTGCGCGCCGCCATAATTGTACAGTTTAGTCACGCCCGGGGGATAGGGGGTGTAGTCGTAGTTCAGATCCGTTACATCCAGCAGCATGCCGGCGTTGGCGTACTTGAAGAACTGGTTGGAGTGCATCCAGAACACATCCGGCAGCGCCCCGCCCTGGGCGGCCGCTTCCAGCTTGGTCCAGTATTGATCCCACGGGGTGACCTGGGTCTCTACCTTGACGCCGGGATGACCGGCCATGTACGCTTCCGCGATGGCCTTCATGCCCGGCTCCTGGTTGGTATCCCAGAACGCGAAGGTGATGGTTACATCCTCCGCCAGCGCGAGCGGCGCGAGCGCGGTCAACGCCAGGCAGAGCAGCAACAGGGCAGCGAGCAGTTTCTTCATTGAATGGGCACCTCCTACAAAAATGTTGGCTTTCTATGTGTATACTACTCCAATCCCAACATCAATGCTGTACAATAACCACAGACAGCTTGCAAAATCCTAACATTTCTTCGCTGTTCTATGGCGTTCAATAGGGTTTTTGTGAAAATTAGGTTCGTATTGTATAATACCAAGGCAACAATTGGTCAGCATCCGTTCTGTTCCCTTCCGTTGTTGCCGGATACACTGAATAAGGAGAGTGGAGGAATGACATGGATAGGCAATGGCTGGCCTCCGAGGGGCTGCAGTTCGCTTTTTCCAGCGCCGCCACAGTCGCTCTGACGGAGGCGCGCGCCTTTCAAGGCCTAGAAAATACCCTGCGCCTGCTGTTCGTCTCCAGTGGCGACTGCCACGCAGAACTGGGCCAGCGCAAAGAGCGCCTCGTTGGGGATCGCATGCTGCTCATGCAGGGGGCGCTGGGTTATCGCATCGAGAAATCCTCAGAGGATTGCCTGCTCACGCAGTTGGATTTTTCGTACATGCCCTGTGTGCTGCCAAGCTGGTCTTTGTGCCAATTGTATCACCAGTATCCGGACTATCGCCTGTACTGCCAGAGCGCAGAGGACTGCCTGAGCTTTCATGACCGGTTCTCTCTGGTGCGCTTCACGGCCAAAAGCCTGGTTCAGTACGCCGCCTACCCGCAGCCCCACCGCACCATTCTTTTGACCATGGCCCTGTGTTACCTAATGCAGGTCATCTCCTCCGCCGGGCAGGATAAAACCCGGGATCTGTACCAATACAACAAGTACGTGCGGCGCGCCATTCAATACATGCATGAGAACTACATGGGCAATATCACCGCAGAGGATATCGCCTCGTATACGGGCATCCACAGCGGCTACCTGCACCGGCTGTTCCGCACCGAGCTGGGGGCCCGGGTCACGGAATACCTGACCGATCTGCGCATTGAAAAGGCCAAATCCCTGCTCAAGCGCACCGATATACCCATTGCCAGCATCACCGCCCTGGTGGGTGTATCCACGCAGCAGTACCTGTGCCGCATGTTTCGCCAGCATGTGGGCATGACGCCCCAGGAATACCGGCGGAGCTACAACGTAACCTGCGACTACGGGCAGGCGCGCGCGCACTACGAAGTTTTTGAGACCGAGGAGGAAGCCCGGTGAAATCCATCTTTTCCCCCGCCTATCGCAGCGGGGAATACGTGCCCGTGGTACACGCCTACTATGACCGGGCGGATATGGTCAGTTCCACACAGGAGTTTATTCACCACGTTCACACCCTCAGCGAGATCATGTACGTCAACGAAGGGGCCATCACGGTGGAGGTGGATGGGGAACGCCTGAGCGTGGGGCGCAAGCAATTTATTTGGCTGGATTCCCTGGTGCGGCACATGCTGTCGCTGGATACCGCCGCCCCCTGCAGCGTGATGAACATCGAATTTCAGTTGGAGGAGCGGATCCCCCCCTCGGGCAGCGGATGGTGGTGTCTGGGCGCGCTCTACCGGGCCGACCCCTGCTTTGCGGAAATGCTGGATAACCCCACACCCTGCCTGGTACTCACCGACACCGATGACACCGTGTACAACCTGCTCAAGCAGATCATCCAGCTGGCCGACAGCACGCATCACCAGGCCGAGGCCCTGTGCGCCAGCCTCACCCTGCAGGTGCTGATGCTCATCGCGCTGCGCCGGCGGGTGGCGGCGGAAAAGGGCAGCTCGCCGATTCGCAACGCCTACGTATCGGCGGCCATCGACTACATCCGGGATCACTTCTGCGAGCACATCACCGTGCAGCAGGTAGCCCAGCCGTTGCACGTGCAGCCCGCGTACCTGCACAGGCTGTTCAAGGAACACATGGGCGTAACCATGGGTGAATACATCGGGGGCCTGCGCGTGGAGAAGGCGAAGTTGCTGCTGCTCGGCACGGATCAAACGCTGTTGGATGCGGCCATTGAGGTGGGCATCTCCAGCCAGCAGCGCTTTTCGCAGCTGTTCAAGCGCAAAACCGGCTCATCCCCCGCCGAGTACAGGGCCTTGCGCGGCGATTTACCCCCCCCGTAACATAATAATTATAATATATAAAAATATAGATTGGGAGAGGAAAGCAACATGCCAAAGATCACTTTCATGGGAGCGGGCTCCACGGTATTCGCCAAGAACGTGCTGGGGGATAGCATACTGACACCGGCCCTGGCCGAAAGCGTCATCGCACTCTACGACATCGACCCGGTGCGTCTGGGGGAGTCACAGGCCATGCTGCAGGCCATCAACCGCAACCACGGCGGCAGGGCGACCATCGAAGCCTATTGCGGGGTTGAACGCCGCAGGGATGCGCTGCGCAAAGCCGACTACGTGGTCAACGCCATTCAGGTTGGCCTGTACGATCCCTGTACCGTCACCGACTTTGAGATACCCAAGCGCTTTGGCCTGCGGCAGACCATTGCGGATACATTGGGCATCGGCGGCATTTTCCGGGCGCTGCGTACGATCCCTGTGATGATGGATTTCGCCCGGGATATGGAGGATGTGTGCCCAGACGCATGGTTTCTCAACTACACCAACCCCATGGCCATGCTGACCGGCGCTATGCAGCGCTGGACAGGCATCCGCACCGTGGGCCTGTGCCACAGCGTGCAGGTGTGCGCGGAACATCTGCTCAAGGGCCTGGATATGCCTTACGATGAACGGGTGCAGTGGAAGATCGCAGGCATTAATCACCAGGCCTGGCTGCTGGAGATTGCCCGGGATGGGCAGGATCTGTATCCGGAGATCAAACGCCGGGCTCTGACCCGCACTGAAAAGCACGACGACATGGTGCGCTACGAGATCATGAAGCGCTTCGGCTACTACGTGACCGAATCCAGCGAGCACAACGCCGAGTACACACCCTACTTCATCAAAGACAAGTACCCCGAGCTGATTGAGCGCTTCCAGATACCGTTGGACGAGTACCCGCGCCGCTGCATCCGTCAGATGGAGGCGTGGCGGACTGGGCGGGATGAACTGACCCAAAACCCCACGCTCACCCACGCGCGCAGCCATGAGTACGCCAGCCGCATCATGGAGGCGATGGAAACCAACGTGCCTTACAAGTTTGGCGGCAACGTGCCCAACACCGGGCTGATCCCAAACCTGCCGGGCGCCGCCACCGTGGAAGTACCCTGCCTGGCGGACAAGAGCGGCGTGGCCCCCACATACGCCGGTGATCTGCCGGAACAGTGCGCCGCGCTGAACCGCACCAACATCAACGTACAGTTGCTGACGCTGGAAGCGGCCAAGACCCTCAAAAAGGATTACATCTATCAGGCCGCGATGCTCGATCCGCACACCGCCGCAGAACTATCCATCGACGACATCGTAGCCCTGTGCGACGCGCTGATTGATCGGCACGGCAGTTGGCTGCCCGCCTACTGTTGACGCAATCCATGGCAGGCGGCGAAACCGGGGGAATGCCTCACGGACTCCCCGGCTCAGCGCCCCCACAAACGAACCTCTTTGGGGGGGACATCTGCCACACGGCGCCAGAAAACAGATTTTTTTAAGGGACGCCCGCGCGGAGCGAGCGTCCCTTTTATCAATCCCTTTTACCTGTACCGTTTGTGCCGGGCTGTTTCTCAGCCCCCAAAGCTTTCATCGCCTTCTTCCGGCACGAACGGCGCGGGCGTCTCCTCCGCAGCGATGGGCGCATCCGGCTTGGGCGTGCGGGTGGGGCGCGGCGTACGGGTGGGCTTGGGCGTATCCGTGGGCGCGGGGGTAACCACGGCGGTGGCGCCCTGTATGGCGGTACCTTCGCTTGGGTCTATGCCCACGGCCACCTCCGTGGCCATATCAATGTAATGAATAAAGGTTTTGCCGGGCAGCAGCGCCAGCTCCTGCCCCTGGTCATCCAGTATCACGGTGCGGGCGGCAATATCCTTGGCCGCGTCGCCCTTCTTATCCACGGCGCGCACCCAGGTGCCGCGAATGTAGCGGCCATTCATAAAGATATCCGCGTCGCCCTGGCCGGTGACCGGCACCAGGGGCGCATCCGGGCGGTTGCGATACCAGGATACCGCCGTGCGCAAGATGAGCACGTTGGCATAGCTGCACTGCGCGCCGTTATTGCCGTCTATAAAGGGTTCACCGTTGTAGTAACGGTCGTAACTGCGCGTAGCCTCGTTGTAGCGATAGGACGGAATGAAATCCGGCCTGGTCTCCATGCTGATGTAGTACACGCCAGCGCCGTGATCCAGCCCTGCGTCCGAAAAGTTCCAGGGCCGCATGGCGGGCGCATCCTTGGCCGCGGCATTGTGTATCTCCAGCAGGCGAATGGCCTTGTTGTGCGGGCCTACGTAGCCGCGCATGCTGTCAAAGTAGTTGGCATAGCGCGCCACCAGGCCGTCTACCAGCGGGTAAATGAAAGAGTTTTTATCCCACAGCTCGCGGTGTATGTTGCGCAGATACTCCTTGACGGCCACGCCCTTGTACTCTTGCGTGCCGTAAAAGACGTATCCGGCCTGAAATTCCTCCCGTATCTCCAGCATGGGGATACGGGCCGAGCGCACAGGCCCCGCCTGCAGGGGGATGTTGGATAGGAAAAGCGCCACGCTACGGGTGTGGCCCTGGCGATGCAGGGGCAGCTCGTAGATCACATCCGCATCGTACACGCCCAGGTTGGGGCGGGCCAACGGGTCGGTATCTATGTTCACCATCACCGGCAGGTAGATGCCCTCCCACGGCAGGCCAGTGAAGGGATTGGTGCCTTGCACCCACTGATTCTCAGCATATCCGCCACTGGGCACGCTCTTGGCCGCAGCGCTGTAGCTGCCTTGAGGCAGGGCCACATACTGCAACGCGCGATCCGCCGCAAGGGCGGCGGTCGGCAGCAACGCCACCGTGCACACGAGCGCGAGCAGCGCGCAGATACGGGTTTTGGGGCTGTGCATGTTCAGAAAAACCTCCTTTTTGTTGCGCCATGGTATTTCGGCGCAATGCCATTGACAGTGTCATCAGCGATGCCATTTCCCATTGCAGGAAATAGTAAGCCTCCAGCATTATACTATAACTGGCATCATTTCGCAAGCGCGCCAACAACGTGGTGCCCCGGCCGCAATGTTGTGCGCGCGCCACGGGCTCGGGCACAAAGGCCTCGCCCACGAAGCCTCCTATCCGAGATGGATGCAACACTGACCATGCAGGCGGAACGTCGGAGTGGGCCGGCGCAAAAATGCAGGTTTTAAAGCGCAATCCTTCAAAACATTTTTTCCCGCAAGCAAATAAAGCAGGAACATGTGAAGAATTCGTAGAATAGAACGCTACTGTCCTTCATTTTCCCCGCGCATCACTTTGCACAGGAGGATTCTTTTATGCCTTGTACCCTCTCGCGCCTCTGCCGCGGCATCGCTCCATCCCTCACCCTCGCCATTGATGCCCGGGCCAAAGAAATGCAGGCCCAGGGCCTGCAAGTGATCGGCTTTGGGGCAGGTGAGCCGGATTTTGACACCCCCGCGGCCATACGGGATGCCGCCAAAGACGCGCTTGATCGCGGCATGACCCGCTACACCCCCGTAGCCGGCACGCTCGAACTGCGCAAAGCCATTTGTGACAAACTGGCGCGTGACAACGGCCTGATCTACACGCCCAACCAAATCATCGCCTGCAACGGCGCCAAGCACGCGCTGCTCAACACCTTTCTGGCCATATTGGATCCGGGAGACGAGGTGCTCATCCCATCGCCTTGGTGGGTCAGCTACCCGGAGATGGTGCGCATGGCGGGCGGCGTACCCGTGGCCGTGCCTACCAGCGATACGGATGGCTTTGTGGCCACTGCCGCGCACATCGCGCCCCACATTACGCCCCGTACCAAGGCGCTCATTCTCAACAGCCCCAACAACCCCAACGGATCGGTGTGGAGCCGCCAACAGCTTGCCGAAATCGCCACCCTGGCAGTGGAGAAACAGTTTTACGTCGTATCCGACGAAATTTATGAAAAACTGATCTACGATGGATACGAGCACGTATCCATCGCCTCTCTGGGGCCGGATATCTATGCCCAGACCGTGGTCATCAACGGGGTATCCAAAGCCTATGCCATGACCGGTTGGCGCGTGGGTTACGCCGCCGGGCCCGCACCCCTCATCACGGCTATGACAAGCTACCAAAGCCACGCCACATCCAACATCAACGCCATCGCCCAGCACGCCGCCGCCGTGGCGCTGGGCAGCGATCCCGCCGCCATGCGGGATATGGTGGCGGTCTTTGATGGACGGCGGAAGGCCCTGGTATCCGCGCTAAACGGCATACCCGGCCTGCGTTGCTCCATGCCCCATGGGGCCTTCTACGCTATGCTGGATATCCGCGGCGCGCTGGGCAAGCGCTGCAAAGGGCGCGAGATAACCGGATCCATGGATTTTGCGGATGCGCTGTTGCAAGAGGCGCAGGTGGCGGTGGTGCCCGGCATTGCCTTTGATGCGGAAGGGTATTGCCGCCTCTCCTACGCGCTGTCGATGCAAAAGATTGAGCAGGGCGCCGCGCGCATCCGCACCTTCATGGCAAATCTGGCCTGATCCCCCTTTCTCACCGACCAAAGGAGAGACGCTATGCTGCAATTTGACAAGAAGAAAAACCTGCTGCTGCAATCCAAGTACCGCTATGCGCTGCAGGATGTACCCCAGCCCAACCTGTACCGGGAGATTTACGAGTACACAGCCGTGCCCAAGGTGGCCTTCAACCACCGGTTGGTGCCCATGAACATGCCCGAAGAAATTTGGGTAACCGACACCACCTTTCGGGATGGGCAACAGAGCGTATCTCCCTTTACGGTGCCGCAGATTGTGCGGCTGTTTAAGCTGATGGCCCGCCTGGGCGGGCCCAAGGGCATTGTGCGCCAAAGCGAGTTTTTCGTCTACACCGACAAAGATCGCCAAGCGCTGACCGCCTGCCAAGAGCTGGGCCTGCCCTTCCCCGAGATCACCACCTGGATACGCGCCAACGAGCAGGATTTTGGCCTGGTGAAGCAGTTCGGCATCCGGGAGACTGGTATCCTCGTATCCTGCTCAGATTACCACATCTTCAAAAAGATGAACTTGACGCGCAAACAAGCGCTGGATAAGTACCTGCGCATCGTGCGATCCGCGCTGGAACATGGCATTGTTCCCCGCTGTCACTTTGAGGATATCACCCGTGCGGATTTTTATGGCTTCGTGGTACCCTTTGCCAACGAACTGATGCACCTAAGCCAGCAATCAGGCATCCCCATCAAGATACGCGCCTGCGATACCATGGGCTACGGTGTCACCTACCCCGGCACAGCGCTGCCCCGCAGCGTGCAGGGCATCATCTACGGCCTGACGCACTATGCGGAGGTACCGCCCGCCCAGCTGGAATGGCACGGCCATAACGATTTTTACAAGGTGGTCAGCAATGCCGCCACGGCATGGCTGTACGGGTGCGCATCTGTCAACTGCTCTCTGCTTGGCATCGGCGAGCGCACCGGCAATTGCCCCCTGGAGGCCATGGTCATTGAGTACGCCTCCCTGCGGGGCAGTCAAGACAATATGGATTTTACCGCCATCACTGAAATCGCCGAATACATAGAGCGCGATATTGGCATCTCTGTACCGACGCGCACGCCCTTTGTGGGCCGCAGCTTTAACATGACCCGCGCGGGCATCCACGCAGACGGCCTGCTCAAGGAGGAGGAGATTTACAACATCTTCGATACCAATCTGTTGCTGGGCCGCCCCGCCACCGTAGCGGTGGATTCGCACTCTGGCCTGGCGGGCATCGCCCACTGGATAAACGGCTACTTTCGTCTGACTGATGAAGCCGCTGTGGACAAACGCCATCCGGTGGTGCAGGGTGTGAAAGAACTGGTTGATGAACTCTACGCCGAGGGCCGCAACACCGTGATGGGCGATGAGGAATTGGAGATGTTCGTGCGGAATGTGGATGCGCAATTCTATCGCAGTGTAGCCTTCTAGGCGAAACACGCCTACAATACTAAAGGCCTGTCCTGCGGTCATCGCGGCGACAGGCCTTTTGCTTGCGGCGGGCTACTGATCCCGCTTGTGTTTGTTGCCCTTGGGCACCAGCAGTACCACCAGCGCGATCACTGCCACAGCCAGCACGATCAACATCCATGGGCTGCCTGCAAGCCCTCGCGGTACGGCTACACTGGCCAGTTTGCCGTCTGTGGCCGCAGGGGATACCGTATCCGTCAACCGCGAGTCTGGGCTGGGCAGTATGATGCCCGTGGCAGTCTGCGCCACCGGAGGCACAGTCAACCCCCCGACGCCTGACCCGCCGGCAGCGGGGCCGGCGGTTCCGGTTACGCCACCCGTGGCAATCGGCGTGCCAATACGGGCCGCCTCTTGGCTCACCCGCCACTGCGCCCATTCGCTCTGGGTATCCACGGGCCGGGCATCCGGCTGTACCATCCCCTCCGCATCCGATGGATAGAACGCAGGCGGGCCGCCACCCAGGCTGCCGTAGACCCGGTACTGGGTATCCCCTGGAGCGTCCTCCACACTCCACACCGTCGCGGCATCCACCGCGCCGGATACAGGCGTATAGAACGGCGGTATATCCTTCGGGTCAAGCAACGTGTGCATAAAGCCCGTTGTCACAGGCGCACCGGTGGGCGCTGACGCTTGCGTGGGCTTCAGCGTGAGCGTCACTCTGGCCGTAGGCGCCGGCGTGGCGGGCAGCGTTGTGCCGGTGGCCGCAGGGGCAAAGGTGGGTACGGGCGTCAACGCCAGGGGTTG
>JAITTS010000161.1 GCA_031286995.1 Oscillospiraceae bacterium | reverse complement strand
GGTGCGCCAGCTTCTCGTACACGCTACTTGCCAACTCGCCCAGTTTGTTTTTTTGCAAGGGCAGCACGGCGGCCTTGTAGGGGGCCAGGGCCGGGTGCAGGCGCAGCACCACGCGGGTGTCACCGTCCTCCAACTGCTCCTCATCGTAGGCGTCGCACAAAAAGGCCAGGGCGGCCCTATCCACGCCCACGGAAGGCTCCACCACATAGGGTACGAAGCGCTCGTTTGTGATGGGATCCAAGTAATCCATGCTCTCGCCCGCGTGCTCCTGATGCCGTTTCAGGTCGTAATCCGTGCGATCGGCGATGCCCCACAGTTCGCCCCAGCCGAAGGGGAAGCGATACTCAAAATCCGTGGTGGCCTTGGAATAGAAGGCCAGCTCTTCTTCGGCATGGTCGCGCAGGCGCAGGTTTTCTTCCGTCAACCCCAGGGATAGCAGCCACTGGCGGCAAAAGGCGCGCCAGTAATCGAACCAGTGCAGATCCTCCCCCGGGGCGCAGAAAAACTCCAGCTCCATCTGCTCAAATTCGCGCGTGCGGAAGGTGAAGTTGCCGGGCGTGATCTCGTTGCGGAATGCCTTGCCTATCTGGCAGATACCCATGGGCAGCTTACGCCGGGTGGCGCGCAGCACGTTCTTAAAGTTAACGAAGATGCCCTGGGCGGTCTCCGGGCGCAGATAAATTTCGTTGGCCCCATCCTCGGTGACGCCTTGGTGTGTCTTGAACATCATGTTGAACTTGCGGATGGGTGTAAAGTCGCGTTTGCCGCAAGTGGGGCAGGGAATCTCGCGTTCGGCGATGCAGGCCTCGAGCTGCTCATTGCTCCAGCCGTCGGCCTGCACTTCTTCGCCCCTGGCGGCGGCGAAATCCTCTATCAGCTTGTCGGCGCGAAAGCGCGCCTTACAGGCTCTGCAATCCATCAACGGATCGTTGAAACTGCCCACGTGGCCGCTGGCCACCCATACCTCGCGGTTCATCAAAATAGCGCAATCCAGCCCCGTGTTGTGCTTGTTTTCCTGCACAAACTTGCGCCACCACGCGCGTTTGACGTTGTTTTTCAGCTCCACGCCCAAGGGGCCGTAATCCCAGGTATTAGCCAGGCCACCGTATATCTCTGAACCAGCGAATATGTAACCCCGGTTCTTGCACAGGGCCACCAGTTTTTCCATGGTTTTTTCTGCGGGCAAGGGGCATTCCTCCTAGTGTGGTGATCGGTTAAGGATGAATATTATAATAGGTAACGCGCCGGGTTTTGTCAAGGGCGCAGGGGCAGCAAAAGGGCTACCGCCTGGGCGGATATGCCCAGCCCTTCACCCTCAAAGCCCATGCCTTCGGTGGTGGTGGCCTTGACGCTGAGGCGCGCCGCATCCACATCCAGGGCGCGGGCCAGATTTTCCGCCATTTGGGGCATCCAATCGCGCAGGCGGGGACGCTGGGCCACGATGGTCACATCC
Organism: Oscillospiraceae bacterium; assembly: GCA_031286995.1. Taxonomy (GTDB): domain Bacteria; phylum Bacillota; class Clostridia; order Christensenellales; family Aristaeellaceae; genus JAITTS01. The sequence continues at coordinate 6,072 of JAITTS010000161.1, read as the reverse complement.
GCGTTGCTCAGCACAAAGCCCGCCCGGCGCACCAGGCCACCCACGCGCGCGAGCAATTGCAGAGAATCCGCGTCCTCGTAGGCCGGGTCGGTATCCGGAAAGTGGCGGCCGATATCCCCCAGGCCCGCCGCGCCCAGCAGAGCGTCACAGAGGGCGTGGGCCGCCACATCCGCGTCGCTGTGGCCCAGCAACCCCTTCTCAAAGGGTATGCGCACCCCACAGAGCACCAGCGCACGACCCTCCGCGAGCCTGTGCGCGTCATAGCCATGCCCCACGCGGGGATGCGCTTGCGCAGCTTCTCCCCGCCGCGCCAGAATGCTCTCGGCCAGGGCCATGTCTTCCGGAGTGGTGATCTTGATGTTCTCCACGTCGCCCTCCGTCAGGTACACGGTTTCGCCCAGGGCCTCCACCAAGGCCGCATCGTCTGTTGCGGCAAGACTAGCCGCCAGCGCGCGGCTGTGCGCCCGGCGCAGCAGTTCCGCAGCGAAGATTTGGGGGGTCTGCACCGCGCGCAGCGTGTCGCGCGCGGGGGTATCCAGCACCGCGCCGCGCCCATCCACGCGCTTGACGGTATCCTTCAGCGGCACAGCGGCCACGCCGCTGCCGTGCCGTGCGGCGGAATCCAACGCGGCCAGGATTACCCGCGGGGTGACCAAGGGCCGCGCGGCGTCATGCACCAGCACCAAATCCGCATCCCGCGGCACGGCGGCCAGCCCCGCGCGCACGGATGCCTGCCTATCCGCGCCGCCGTGCACCACCTGCGCGGCTATGCCCGCCGCAGCCAGCAACGCGCGCACCTCAGTCTCCTCTCCTGCGGCGGCTACCGCCACCAGGCCCGCCACCTGTGGCAGGGCCAGCGCGCGGGCTGTGCGCACCAGCACCGGCACCCCCGCCAGCGGCAGCAGCGCCTTGTTGCGCCCCGCGCCCATGCGGTTGCCTCGGCCCGCGGCCACCAGCACGGCCCAGGTCACAGATCATCCTCCCCGGCCAACACGGTGTACATGGCCGCGGCATCCGCCTTGGCGGCGTGCTCTTGGGTGTTGATCACCTGGTAGCGGTTCAAACGGTCGCCAAAGCGTATCTCCAGCACATCGCCGGGGCGCACCTCGGCGGCGGGCTTGGCGGGCTTGCCGTTGATGGTGACGCGGCCCCCCTGGCCCGCCTCTTTGGCCACGGTGCGGCGCTTGATGATGCGCGACACCTTCAAATATTTATCCAGACGCACAGACAACCCTCCCGCATGTCGATAGATACCGAAAGCCCGCGCCACGATACGCGGCGCGGGCTGTCTTTGCACAGGTATTACTTCGCCACGGCATCCTTGAGGCCTTTACCGGCCTTGAACACCGGGGCATTGCTGGCCGCGATGCTGATCTCTTCGCCCGTGCGCGGGTTGCGGGCCTTGCGGGCCGGACGGCTACGCACTTCAAAGGTGCCAAAGCCCACCAGCTGCACTTTGTCGCCCTTGACCAGGTTCTCGGTGATGATCTCAACGACGGCATTGACCGCGGTTTCCGCTTGCTTGCGGGTCAGGTCTGCTTTGATGGCTACGGCGGTGCTCAGTTCGGTCTTGTTCATTGATGAATCCCCCTTGACAATTTAATCGCTACAGCGTAGCTTGGCAAAAACCAGCTTCCTTATATTCGCCATCCATGTGGCCATTCCTGCTTCTTTTTTACTTTTTCTCCGCCAAAATCACATTTTTTTCAAAATCGGCCTTTACCTGCACCCAATATGCGTCCATTTGGGCCAGGGACATGGCGCGCATATCCTTGCCGTCGGCCAGTATGGCCTCCTCCATGCGGGTGAAGCGGGCGATAAACTTCTGCGTGGCGGCGGCCAAGGCCAGCTCCGGCTGGGCGCCGGCCAGACGCAGGGCGTTGACCGCGGCAAAGAGCAGGTCTCCGCCCTCCTCCTGCGCACCGCGGCCCGCATCCAGATCCGCGCGCAGTTCGGCGGCCTCTTCCAGCACTTTATCCAGGGCATCGCTGGCATCCGCCCAATCAAAGCCCACGTTCGCCGCTTTTTTTTGCACCTTGGCCGCGCGCATCAGGGCGGGCAGGTAGGCAGGCACAGCGGCCATGGCCTGCCCCTGGGTCTGCTGGCCGCGCTCGCGCTGTTTGATCTTCTCCCAATTGGCCAGCACGTCCTCCGCGGTGGCACAGTGGGCCTGGCCGAAGATGTGCTCGTGCCGGGTGATCATCTTGCGGCAAACGGCGCTGGTCACGTCATCCAGGTTAAAAGCGCCGTGCTCGCTGCCCACCTGGGCGTGAAAGACCACCTGCAGCAGTACGTCGCCCAGCTCGTCGGCCAGGGCATCCGGGTCGCCGCTGTCCATGGCATCCACGGCCTCGTAGGCTTCCTCTATCAGGTAAGGGCGCAGGCTCTCGTGGGTCTGCTCCCGATCCCAGGGGCAGCCGCCCGGGCCGCGCAGCACACGCATGATGTGCGCCAGATCGGCCAGGCCGAAACGCTGGCGCGCCAGGTAATCCACAGCCGGCACCAGCGCCGCGGCGGTGTGGTCGTAGCAAGGCTGGCGATCCAGATCCGTCAGAGGCACGGGCAGCAGGCTTGCGGCCGCATCCTGGCCAGGCGGGGCGAAGAAGATGGTGGTATCCGGCGGGTATCGTTCCAGCAGGTACACCTTCACCTCTGCGGCCAGCACCGGGCTGTCGATTTCCGTCACCAGCAGGGGCAGGTCGGCATCCTGCGCCAAAGCGGGCAAGGACAGCGCGTCGCAGACGCGCAGCGCGGGGGCGGCGCTGCCGTGGATCAGGCCGCCCGCCAGCACGCGCGAGGCGGGGGTGACGCCGGGCAGCGCGACGAGCGGGGCGCCCGGGGGCAGCAGGGCAAGCAGCCGAGCCACGGTGGCATCCCCCGCGGGATCGGCCACGGCGTAGCACACAGGGCCGCCTTGTGCGGCATCCAGCACGGCGCGAGCCGCAGCGTCGCACAGTGCGTCAAAATCCGCACAGGCGTCGTAGAGCGCATCCAGGGTCTCAAAGGCCACGCCTTGCGCGCGCAAAAAATCTGCCGCGCCGTGGCGCTCCGTGCGCAGTATGACGCGGGGTGCCGCGCGCAGCGCCGCCAGCGCGCCCAGGGTCAGCAGATCGGGGTGCCCAGGGCCCAGGGGAATGAGGGTGACGGGGTGCATGGCCGCGCCTCCTGTATGCTGTGTATTGAGTGCATCGTCTCTGTCTATCATCATACCGCAGCGCGCGCCCTCCTGTCTACACCGCCAGGGCTTGCTTTTGCAATTCGCCCGCCTCGTTGCATGGCAAGCCATACTATTGCCGGATGAACCCAGCGTACGCGCCGGCCAATCCGGACAGTGAGTGAGCCATTCTTGGGCTTTGGAAATATTTGAAAACGCCTTGAACATCTGATTTTTTTAGAGAAAAGGTCTTTGACTCGGGCAAACTGGCGAAAAAGAGATTCTGCTGATAGCACGAGGCCGGGGCCGCAATCACGGCCCCGGCCTCGCACAAAAGCCTCGCTTACCCCACCGGGCTCTTGCCCGCTTACTTAAACAGCGAGGAGGTTAGGAACAGCGCGCTCATCAGGGATGACACCAGGGAGACCACGGTGATCTGCGTGTTGATGGATGGCCCCGCCGTATCCTTAAAGGGGTCGCCCACTGTGTCGCCGATGACAGCGGCCTTGTGCGCGTCGCTACCCTTGCCGCCGCAGTGGCCGGATTCAACGTACTTCTTGGCATTATCCCACAGCCCGCCCGCGTTGCTCATAAACAGCGCCAGCAGCAGCCCGCTGATAATGTTGCCCACCAGGTAACCGCCGATGGCGCTGACACCGCCGATAAAGCCCACCGCCAGCGTCACCAGGATGGTCATCAGCCCGGCGGGTATCAGTTCCCGCAGGGAGCCGCGCGTGGCGATGTCGATGCAGCGGTCGTACTCGGGCTTCACGCCGGGCTTGCCTTCAGCCAGGCCGATGATGGTTTTGAACTGCCGGTGAATCTCATCCACCATGCGCATGGCGTTGCGGCTGACGCCCAGCATCAGCATGGCGCTGAACACCGCAGGCACGCCCGCGCCCACCAGCATGCCGAAGAACACGTTGGGGTTCATCACATCAAAGCCCGCAAAGGCCGCCATGCCCATTGCGCGGGCGGCCTCATTCACCTCGGATAGGAAAGCGCCCAGCAGCGCGATCACTGTCAGGCCCGCCGCGCCGATGGCAAAGCCCTTGGTCACGGCCTTAACCGTGTTACCCGCGGAATCCAGCTCATCGGTGATACCGATCACCTCATCCCCCAGGCCGCCCATTTCCGCCAGGCCACGGGCGTTATCCACAATGGGGCCGTAAGCGTCGTTGGAGATGATCATGCCCACGATGGATAGCATGCCCACCGCGGCCATGGAGATGCCGAACATGGCGTAACCCGGCCCCAAAGGCTCACACAGTTTATAGGATATCAGCGCGGATATGCCGATACCCACCAGCGCGGGCATTGTGCTGAGGAAGCCGTAAGATACGCCGGAGAGAATGGTGAACGCCGGGCCAGATTTGGATGCATGCGCCGTTTGGTGCACGGGCTTGCGCCGATCGTCGGTAAAATAGTCGCTGGCGATGCCGATCACCGTGCCCACCAGCAGGCCCACGGTGGATGCGCCCCACAGCCGCCAGTCAAAGCCGAACAGGGCTGTGGCCAGCGCGGTCAGCAACGCGAAGACGCCGGTGGTCACATACGTGCTGCTGTTGAGGGCGAAGGTGGGGTTGCCGTTTTTGCCCATGCGCGCCGTGGCCACGCCGATGATGGAGGCCAGCAGCCCGATGGCCGCGTAGCAAAACACCGTCACCACGCCGTGGCCGCCACCCACGCCCGCTGCATCCAGGGCGCTGCCCATCACCAGCGCCGCAGCCATGGAAGCTACGTTGGAGTCAAACAGATCCGCGCCCATGCCCGCCACATCTCCCACGTTGTCTCCAACGTTGTCGGCGATCACAGCCGGGTTGCGGGGGTCGTCCTCCGGGATGCCCAACTCTACTTTGCCGGTCAAATCCGCCGCCACATCTGCGGTCTTGGTAAAGATGCCGCCACCCGCCTTGGCAAACAGCGCCAGGGACGAGGCGCCGAAGCTGAAGCCCAGCAGCGCGCTGGAATCGCCGGTGATCCAGAACACCAGCGCCACGCCCATCAGCGACGTACCCACCACGGCCATGCCCATCACCGCGCCGCCGCGGAATCCGCACAGAAATGAGGGCCGGATGCCACGCGTGGCCGCCTCCGCTGTTTTGCCGTTGGCGATGGTGGCCACGGCGATGCCGATCTTGCCCGCAACGGCCGAGAACACCGCGCCGCACAGGTATGCCACCGCCATGATGATGTTGGGCAGCGCGTTGCCCTGCCAGATGGGTTTGGGCAAAAACACAAGCATCAGCGCGGCCATGCCTGCCGCAAAGAGTGCCAGCACACGATACTCGCGGTTTAAGAACACCCGCGCCCCGTCGGCGATGTACCCGCTGACTTCAGCGATGCGTGCGTTGCCGGCAGGCTGGGCCTTCACCCAGCGATACAGCCACGCAGCAAACGCGAAGGCCGCCAGCGTCACCGCCAGCGAAAAGATAAGCACCACAGTGGAACCCATACCAAACACTTCCCTTTGCGAAGAATGCGGCGCGGTGGCATAAAAAAACGCGCCGGGCGTACCGACGCGTCTGCGCCCATCGGCCCAAACACGGAGCTCCCCACCCTAAAGCTCAAAACTTGAAACGATTATATGCTAATCGCCAACCGGGTATGCAATTATAGTTATCATACCGCGCACAGGTGGGGATGTCAATACCAAATCCGCGCGGGGAGTGGGCAAAGGATGAGTTACATTGTCAAACAAAATTAGTCAGTCCGAGCGGCAGCTCCTTGTACTTGTGCAGGCGCGAGGAGCTCGGCGGTTTGTGTCGAGCCAAAATTTGGTGCGCCACCTTGTAGTCACCGAATTTGTTGTACGCCGCAACGAACACTTTGAGTATCGCCGTCAAAGTATCGATACAGCGGTAAAACGTGCGTTTGCGCCGCGCCAAACCCGACAAATAATGCCGCAAATCCGAGTT
>JAITTS010000096.1 GCA_031286995.1 Oscillospiraceae bacterium | reverse complement strand
GGTGCGCGGCCAGGTATGCATCGAAAAAGGCTTGCAACGGGGCGAGCAGCAGGGGTTGCCGGGGGGTGGAGAGCGCCAGGGGGATGCGCATCCCACGGGCCAGGCAGGTCATGCCCTGCTCGCCCGGGCGCGCTGCGCGGCTTGCAGGCCCCAAGCCCAGCGCGCGGGCCCAGCGCGCCCAGGCATCCAGCGCGTCATCGGGCTCCACGCCAAAGAGCGCGCGGTGTATGCCCTCAAACCGCAGGGCCGGGTCGTGCAGGTTGACCACCTCCGCCAGGGCGAAGCGCGCGGGATGATGCCGCCGCTGTTCGGCGCTCAGCCCTTCGCGCAGATCCAGCCAGCACTGGCGGGCCGTGGCCAGGGAGTGATTGCCGTCACCAACGGCCAGCAGCAGACCTCCGCACGCGTCGTACAGGCCGGAGAGTGCGGCCTGTACCCGCCCGATCCGGGCGTCATCGGCCACGGCCCAGCCGCGCACACGGCCTCCGCCCGCCATCAAATCCACGTCATAGAGGGGCGGCAGCGCGGCCCTTTCGGCATACAGCGGGGCGATGAGCGTGTCGCCGGGGTCATCCGCCAGCAGCATTACGTGGGGGCACTCCAGGCTTGCCCCGCGGCGTATGGCCATCCGGGGCGGGATGCGGGCCGCCACCGTGCCTTCTGTGGGCCGGATGAGGCTTTTGGCGCCGGGGGCAAAGTCGTATTGCTCTAAATCCACCGCCAGCATCAGGCCCAGGCGCTCGCCCCCGCGTACCTGGCGGGCGACAAGCACAAAACCGCGCGGGGTGGGCGTGAGCACCCCCTGCGCGCGGTAGCGGGCCATGGTTTCGTGTATGGCAGGCACGCGATCCGTGCCCTCGTTGATGTAGACCTCGGGAAGGGTGATGTGGTAGGTGGATGGCGCGTCGCCCACCAAGCGCGCTACGGCTTGCCAATAGGCGGGTTCTGCTGTGTACTGATCGCAGGCCACCACCGCCCAGCGGGCCGCATCCACTCCCTGGGCGGGCAGCAGCGCCTGCGGTACCGCTATGCCCATCTGCGCCAGCTCGCGCGTCGCCATGGCCATCCCTCCGACATGTGTTTAAGGATAGCATAGCATTGCGGGGCGGGCCTGTCAAATGCTGCTGGATTCGCTCAGGAGCGGGGGCTCATCTTGCGGGGCGCTTTGGGCGAAAGGCAACGCCTGCTCCAGCGCGGCCAGGCGTTCGCTTAGCGCCTGGCAGAAAGCGCCCATGCGCTGGGCGCGCGCGAACTCAGAAAGGGCCAGAAACTCTTTGATATCCTGCACCAGGCCCTGGCAGCCCTGGCGCAGGGCCTCCAGCTCGCGCTGGGCGTCATCCAGGGCGATGCGGGTCAGGTCGTGGCGAACGCTCAGGCGATCCAGCTCTTGGGTGCGATCCCGCTGGGTGCGGGCCAGGGCAAGCTGCAGCAGCTGGTTCATGCCATCCAGCATCTGCGCCAGGGCTGGGTCACCGATGCGCTGGATGGTATCCACGGCCTCCTGATACAGAGGTTGCGGGTCGCGGCCCTGCCTGCGGCCGATGGTCAAGGGATCCACATAGGGTTCGCCTGCGGCCTCCATATCCTGCATCACCTGGCGCACAAGCTGTGGCCTGGCTTTAAGCGTGGATCGGTACTTGTTTTGAAAGCGCAGCATCAGCGCGCGGTCTCCATCCGCCATGCGCTGCACGCAGGCGCGCACAGATAAGCCCTGCGCGCGCTGGCTCAGCACCTGGCGCAGCAGGCCCCGTACCTCGTCCTCGGTAAAGGTGGCGAAGGGCAGCGCGCGCTTGAGCGCCGGCTCCTGCCGTTCCTTCAATTGCGCGTAATAAAAATTGCGGATGCTGTTGGGCTTCCGGCTCAACTCCGCGCCCACACGTTCAAATACCGCCCGCAGGGGCTCCCCCTTGTCGTTGGCCCAGTGAACTTGCGCCCACAGGCGCTCCACCTCATCTGGGCGCCATCCGCCGTGGGCGCGCATACGCCGACCGGCAACCTGCTGTTCCATCGCGATCCCTCCAGTTTGTTTTGCTTGCGGTCGGTGTATAGTATGTTCCCGGCATGCCCCGCTTATACAGCGCACGTGGGGCGGGCTTGCCAGATAGCGCAATATGCCTTACCATGGTATGTAACGGGGGCAACCCGCATGCGTGTTTTGGGAGGGTATAGGTATGGATTTGCCGGTGGATGTGCGTGCTTTGCTGCGCGCGCTGGAGGCCGGGGGCTACGCGGCCTGGGTGGTGGGCGGCTGCGTGCGCGACATGCTGATGGGCAGAACGCCGTCGGATTGGGATGTGTGCACGGATGCGCTGACCGGCCAGGTGGCAGCCTGTTTCCCTGGTCACGCGGTGCTGCCCACGGGGGAAAAACACGGCACCGTGACCGTGGTGCTGCATCATCAACCCTACGAGGTGACCACCTTCCGCACAGAGGGCGCGTACAGCGACGGGCGCCACCCTGATACGGTGCGCTTTGTGCCCGGCCTGCGCGAGGATTTATCCCGGCGGGATTTTACCGTGAACGCCATGGCCTACCACCCGGATAGGGGGCTGGTGGATCCCTTTGGCGGCAGGGCGGATATCGCCGCGCACCTGGTGCGCTGCGTGGGGAAGCCCACCCTGCGCTTTGGGGAGGATGCGCTACGCGTGTTGCGCGCCCTGCGCTTTGCCGCTGTGCTGGGCTTTGCACTGGATGCGGCCACGGCGGATGCCGTGCGCGCCTTGCACCCGCGCCTGGCCTTGGTGGCTGCGGAACGCTTGCGCGCGGAGTTGGATAAGCTGCTCTGCGGCCCCGCCGCGCCAGATGTGCTGCTGACCTACCCGGATGCCTTGGTGTCGCTGCTGCCCACGGATGCGCCTGACTGGCGCGCGCGGGTCGCCGCTTTGGCGCGCCTGCCGCGGGAGGCGGCCCTGCCTCTGCGCCTGGCGGCGCTGTGGGCGGGGTTGCCTGCGGCGCGCGCGCAGGAGACCCTGGCGCGGCTGAAGTACGATAACCGCACCCAGCGCCGCACCTTGACGCCGCTGGCGCACTGGGGCATGCCCCTGCCCTCGCAGCGGCCCGCTTTGCGCAGGGCTGTGCGCGGCTTGGGCGCGGATGCCGTGCGCGATCTGCTGGCCTTGCGTCTGGCCTTTGCTATGGGGGATGCCTGCGCCGGCGCAGCGGCTGATGAGGCGGAGCGGGCCGCCGCCTTGCTGCAGGAGCTACTGGCATCGGGCGCGTGCTGCACGCGGGCGCAGCTTGCCGTGCGCGGAGATGACCTGCTGGTCATGGGCGTACCGCCGGGTCCCGGCGTGGGCCGCGCGCTGGATGCGCTGCTCGACGAGGTCATCGAAGAGCGTCTGCCCAATGCGCGCGGGGCACTGCTGGCATGGTTGCAAAAAACAGCTGAAAAGCAAAAAAGCCCCGTCCGGCATGGCGGGGGCTAAGATAAAAAAGCAATTTGGATGCTTCGCCGCATCGCGCCGCCGCGCCGGCCATGGGCGGCGGGCCGAATCTTCTGCCCTATCTGTCGGCGATGCTCTTGCGCAGATCCTCCAACTCTTGATCCACCTTGGCGCTGGAGCGGGTTAGCTCGGCTATCTTCTCGCAGGAATGCATGACTGTGGTGTGGTCGCGCCCGCCGAACTCGTTGCCGATGTTGGGCAGAGACAGATTGGTCATCTCCCGCGTCAGGAACATGGCCACCTGGCGGGGCAGCGTCACCTCGCGGGTGCGCTTTTGCCCCTGCAAGGCCGCCACATCCACGCCGTAGTAGGCGGCCACGGCCCGCTGGATGGCAGAACAGGTGACGCGCCTGGCATCTCGGCTGGTGAGGATATCCCGCAGGGCGTCTTCCGCCACATCCAGCGTCACATCACGTCCCACCAAGGATGCGTAAGCCATTACGCGGGTCAAAGAACCTTCCAGCTCGCGGATGTTGGATTCGATGCGCCCGGCAATCAACTGCAACACATCATCATCCACCTGCATGCCTTCGGATTCCGCCTTTTTGCGCAGGATGGCGATGCGGGTCTCAATATCGGGCCGCTGGATATCCGCTATCAGCCCCCACTCAAAGCGGGAGCAGAGGCGTTCTTCCAATTTGGCAATCTCTTTGGGCGGCTTGTCGGATGTGATGATGACCTGCTTACCCGCGCTGTGCAGGGCATTGAAGGTGTGAAAGAACTCTTCCTGCGTGCGCTCTTTGCCGGCAATGAACTGAATATCGTCGATTATCAGCACATCCAGGTTGCGAAAGCGGTTGCGAAACTCGGTGTTCTTGTTGTTTTGGATGGCGGCGATCAGTTCGTTTGTAAAATTTTCGGATGTGATGTAGAGCAGCCGCTGGTTTTGCAGCAGTTGCTGCACATAGTGGCCGATGGCGTGCATCAGGTGGGTCTTGCCCAGGCCCACGCCGCCATAGATAAACAGGGGATTGTAGGCATCGCCGGGGGCTTCGGCCACTGCCAGAGAGGCCGCGTGGGCAAAGCGGTTGGCGTTGCCCACCACAAAGGTTTCGAACGTATACTTGGGGTTGAGCAGAAAGGCAGCTTTCTCTTCGCCGCTGGCCAGGTTGGCTTCTTCCCGCTCTTGCGGGGTGAGGTATTCGATGGTCAGCGCCCGGTGATAGGTCTGCGCCACGGCGTTGGCGATCAGCTCCTGATAGCGGCTGCGGATGGTCTTGCGGGCAAAGTCGGTAATCACCTCCACGTAGAGGCGATCCTGTTCCAGGCCGAAGGGTTTGAGCGCATCCCGTATCCAGGTGCGATAGGATACATCCGCCATGTCTTCACGCAGCAGAGAGATGGATTTATCCCACAGTTCCCGATAGTCCATGAGGAACCTCCTACAATCGGATGCCGGCGGGCTTGAGGCAGGGCCCGGCCGGCATGCATGTGAAGTAAAGATAGGGAATACGACATGGTTTTCCACAGCCTGTGGAAAATTAGTGACGCAACGTGGCAACATCATAGCAAAAAAATTGAGGTATTTCAAGGCGTTGCGCGTGAGCGCGCGCACCCGAGTATACAGTTTTCCACAGGCCAGGGAGAGGCGGGCTGCCCTGGATGGTTTGCCCACAGATGGTGGTGAGTTTTCCGGCAGCTACCTCATCTGGGGGAAGTAGTCGCAGTGCGCACGTTCACCAGGCGGAGAGTGTGAAACATGCTATTAATTTATGCGCTCATTCTTTTATAAAAATTCAGTCTAACAAAAATGTGGCAGCCTGTGACGGATTTCCAAGTTTTTCTAATTTTTTATGACGAAACATGAAATCTTTGGTGTCAGTGGTGGGCAGTACCCGCCGCCGTTTCCGGCGGAGCCGAAGTTTTCCGCATCGTTGTAAAGAGCGCCGCTCCCGGCTTGCATCAAGGGGGGCGCGTACGGATTTATCCCCGGCCTTCGGGCATAATCTCCAGCCAGTAACCATCCGGGTCTTCGATAAAGTAGATGCCCATGGCTGTATTTTCGTAACAGATGCAGCCCATCTGTTGGTGTAGGGCGTGGGTGGCGTCAAAATCTGCGGCGCAGAAGCCCACGTGGGTCTCGTTGTCGCCCAGTTCGTAAGTGCCCTGCTTGTCGCGCAGCCAGGTCAGCTCTACTTTGCAGGGGGATTTGTCATTGCCTAAAAAATGGATGATGTACGCGCCGTCTTTCGCTTCCTCTCGGCGGGTCGCGCGCAAGCCCAGGGCCTTTTGGTAGAAGGCCAGGCTCTTCTCCCAATCCGTCACGTTCAGATTGATGTGCTTCAGGGTCAGTTCCATCGCAAATGCCTCCTTGGTTATGCAAGCTATACCAGATCGTCCCCTTCCGGGGGGATATCCTTCGGCTCCTCGGCGTAGAGCTGGGCCAGGGTGTGCATATCCGTGGGCGGGCGCTTAACAGGCGCCTCGGGCGGGGCCTCATCCTGATCGGTCTGGGTTTCGGCGCGGGCCGCTTCACGCTCGCTGCGTATGCTGCGTACCATGCTCTCTACGTACCACTCCTGCGCGTCATGATCTGTACGCTTGCCAACGCGCAGACAGGCCCCGCGCTCTGTCATGGCGATAATCTCCACCCTGGGCGAGCGATTTTTTCGTGCGAATTCCTGGGCGATATCCGGCCTGTCTTGCCAGTGCATGGGGATGAGCACGCGCGGCTTGACCGCCATGGTGAAGTAGTTGGCGCCCGCGTCGTAGAGCGTACCCAGCCTGTAATCCACCGGAAAGAAAGCTAGGTCTACCTGCTGGCCTTCCAGGGGACGCACGGCACTGTAAAAGGCCTGCTCGGCATCCTCTATCTCGCGCAGGGTGGAAACGTCGCGCCAATGCCACAGGTTGAGATCCCCGGCGTGAAAAATGCGGTAATCCCCCAGACTGACCAGGTAGGATACCCCCAAATCCGTAGATTCGTAGGCCTCTATCTCCACCCCGGCTACGCTGAGGCGATCGCCGGGGTGCAGTCGCGCGCCAGGCCAGCGCGCGGGCAGGTCATACCCCAGCACGTAGTGCACTGTGCCCGGCGCCGCCCAATCGAAGATGGTGGGGTCAAAGTGATCCGCGTGGCTGTGGCTGACGAAGACCACTACCTGGCTGTAGGCGGCGAAATCCGTAGCGCACAACACGCCCGCGGAGCCGGGTACGCCATGCTCCGCGGGGGCGTAATCAAACACCAGCAGCGTTTCCCCTAGGGCTACGCTAAAGCCGCTATGATGCAAATAGGTAACGACCAAATCTTGCATGGTTGGTTGCCTGCCTTTCCTGTCGGACGCGAACGCTACGGCCCCCGCGAACGGGCTGTATGTGTCAAAAGGGGCGCGGTCATTGCCAATGCATTGGCAGTCCCCCTGAAAAGGCAACCCTATTGTATAGAGCTTTACGCCACTTGTCAAGGTTTCTAGTGGATTAAGCGGCGGATGCACACCATTCTGGCGCTTCTGATATAGATTTTTTGAATACTTTGCCCCACTTTCTCTGTTTTTCTGCGCTTTGCGCCCTGGCCTGGCCCACGGGGCACGGTTGACAAGCCCGTTGCGTCGGGGTAAGATAGTGCCAGCCCACCCCAGGCAACTACGCAGCCACGCTGGGAGGAAACGTTGTGAACCGCAGCCGCCCCGCGCCCCGGGCCCGGGTGACATACCAGGGCCTGCGCAGGCATCGTCCACGGGGCATGCCCCCGCAGGGATTGCGCCTTGCGTGCCTGTGCGCGTGCCTGGCGCTCACCCTGGCCTGGGTACAGGCCAGCGCCCCGCTGCGGGCGCTGCCGAGCGTAGCGCAGCGTTTTGCCGATTGGGCGCAGGCCGTCAACAGCCGTCTGGTGCAGGCCTTGCCGGGCGAGCCGCCCGCGGACGCGGCCCAAACCCAGGCACGGGATAACCCGGCCCTGGTGGCCCAGTCGCAGCCCCAAGCCACCTTGCCGCCGCCCGCCCAGGCTACGCAACCGCAGGAGGAGACCTTGCCCGTTTACGCGCCGGGAGAGTTGGTTTACCACAGCGACACGGTTGATGTATCCATCACCCAGCACAAGGATGGGGGCATCACCTATTATCTGGCGGATGTGCAGTTGAGCGACCCATCCCAGTTCACCTACGCGTTCGCCACAGAGGCCTTTTCGCGCGCGAGGGAATCGGTCAGTGACGTTGCCAGCCGGCACAGCGCGTTGTTGGCCTTTAACGGGGATTTTTGCGGGTTTCATACCGAGGGCGTCATCATTCGCGGCGGCGAGCTCTTCCGCAAGCAAAACAGCCACAGACACCTGCTGATCGTGGATGCCCAGGGGGATCTGAGCGCCCTGACCGACCGGCGGGAAAAGCAGGGCGTCGTGGCCGAGCGGTTGATGGCCGAGGGGGTTTTGCACACCTTTGAGTTCGGGCCGGTGCTGGTGGAAAATGGCCAGGCCACCCAGCTGCCCAAGAGTTTTTTTCTGCGCACGGGCGCGGGCTACCGCGAACCGCGCACGGCCATAGGCCAGGTAGGGCCGCTGCACTACCTGGTGCTGGTGGTGGATGGTCGCCAGGATGGTTATTCCGTCGGTTGCGACCTGCCCACATTGCAGCGCCTCTTTTTGGAGCACGGGGCCACCTTTGCTTACAACCTGGATGGGGGCGGATCCACCACGCTGTACTTTCAGGGCCGGGTGATTAACCACCCCTCATCCGGCGCCGAGCGGCGGGTATCGGATATTGTGATGTTTCAACCTTAAGTGAAGATACCTGAACATGAAGACGCGCGCCGTGCGCGGGAAAGTGGTCTTTATGCGAAAGATGCGCCTGCTTTGCCTGTTACTGGCCCTGTGTTGCCTGCTGCCTCTTGCCGCCCCGGCGGAGGGCGCGCCGCCCGAGCCGGTTGTGTGGGATTACAGCAGCGACACGCTGACCATCACCATCACCGAGGAGCACCGCACCATCGGCGCCCGGCAGCCACTGGCCTTCTATGTGGCGGATGTGCGCATCCAAAAACCTGAACAGTTGCGCGCCGCCTTCGCCAAGGATGTGTACCACACCACCTATCGGGAGGATACTGAATCCATCGCTGAGCGTTACGGGGCCATACTGGCCATCAATGGGGATTATTACAACCACGATGACAAGCTGGGCATCATTCTGCGCAACGGCCAGTTGTACCGGGATCGCGCCTCAAGCCGGGATCTGATGTACATCGACGCCCAGGGCGGCATGCATGTGATGCTCAAGGATGCGCGGGGCAAGGGCACGGCGACGCTCACCGGCGAGTCGTTGCTGGCCGAGGGCGCCGTGCAGAGCTACGAGTTTGGCCCGGCCCTGATAGATAACGGCCAGGCGCTGCCCCTGCCGGAGAAGTATTTTATCTACACTGACGACAGCGTTCGCGAGCCGCGTACCGCCATCGGCATGGTGGAACCCCTGCACTACATCGTGGTGGTGGCGGATGGCAGGCGCAAGAATTGGTCCGAGAAGGGCATGAAATTTTCCGAGATGCAAGAGATCTTTCTGGAACATGGCTGCCAGGTGGCCTACAACCTGGATGGGGGCGGCTCTACCACGCTGTACTTTTACGACCGGGTGCTCAATCATCCGGCCGGTGGCGGGCAGCGGCAGGTGAGCGACATCCTCTACTTTGCGGATTGACCCCCCTCACAAGGAGGTAATCGTGACCAAGGGACATCATCAAGCCCGGCGGGCCATCACCCTGGCCCTGGCGCTGTTGCTATGCCTGTGCACCGCGGCCCTGGCCGGCGACGAGCGGGGGGTTCTGCTCTCCCCGGATGATTTGACCGCGCTACGCCCCGCTTACGAAGCGTTTTTGAACCAGCTGGCCGATCGGATCATTGCCCGCGACCTGCTGCGGGAGGATGAGCGCGAGGCCTGGTTAATGTACCAGTTGGGCGATTACTTTCAAAATGGCCCCTACGGCATGATCGCCGCCATGTTCACCCCGGATCTGCTGGCGTGGGCCAGGCCCCAGGATTCACTGCTGCGTTTGGAAAAGGCCGTATCCGGAGGCACGTTGCGCGTGGACACGGTGGGGGCCTATGCCCCGCTGGATTCCATACTGCCCGGCCTGCTGCTGGAGACCAGCCTGATCGGCAGGGATGGCCTGCCCGTGCTTTGCCGCTTCCGCTGGGGGGCGTCGCAGGGCGGCTTTGTGGCGTGGAATGCCTTGACCGCCCAGGAGATGGATGTGGGCAACAGTTTTATCAACGACGGTCGCCCCTTCTACTGGACGGATCAGCCCCCCGCGGCGAATGCGGTGGGGGATTGGGTGATCAACGTGGAAATATTGGGCGCCGAGGATGACACCGCGCTGGGCAGCGCCGCCATCACGCTCACCCCGCAGGATGGCGGGTGGGCGCTGGGGCCTCAGGCGCTACGCTAGCGCGCGCCCCAGGATCGGTGCGATGGCGCGCACCTTTTCGGCCAGGGCATCAAACATTGCGGGTGTTATGGATTGGGCCCCGTCGCACAGTGCGTGCGCGGGGTCATTGTGCACCTCCACCATCAGGCCGTCCGCACCGGCGGCGACGGCGGCCAGGGCCATGGTCTCCACCATCCACGCCTTGCCTGTGGCGTGGCTGGGGTCTACCACCACGGGCAGATGGCTTAGCTGCTTGACTGCGGGGATGGCCGACAGATCCAGCGTGTTGCGGGTAAAGGTTTCAAACGTGCGTATGCCCCGCTCGCACAGGATGACGTTGGGGTTACCGCTGGCCATCACGTACTCTGCGCTCATCAGCCACTCCTCCACCGTGGCGGAAAGGCCGCGCTTGAGCAGCACGGGCTTGCGTGTATTGCCCAGCTCTTTAAGCAGATCAAAGTTCTGCATGTTGCGCGCGCCCACCTGTATCACATCCACCTGCGCATCAAAGCGCTCCACTAGCTTGGGCGACATCAGTTCGGTCACAATGGGCATGCCGGTCGCCGCCCGCGCTTCGGCCAACAGGCGCAGGCCTTCGGTCTCCAGCCCTTGGAAGGCGTAAGGGGATGTGCGCGGCTTGTACGCGCCGCCGCGCAGGATGGAGGCGCCGCCGTGCTTTACCGCCCTGGCGATGCCCACCATTTGCGTCTGCGATTCCACAGAGCACGGCCCGGCCATGATGCACAGGGCGGCTTCGCCCACCGGCACGCCGCAGCAGTCTATCACGCTGTTCTCAGGATGAAACTTGCGGTTGGCTTTTTTGAAAGGCTCGGATACGGGCATCACCCGCTCCACGCCCTGGCGCAGCAGAAAGGCAGACGGATCCAGCCGCGCCACGTCGCCTATCACGCCCAACACGGTGCAATCCACGCCGTCGTTGCGCTGTACCTGCATGCCCTCATTCAGCAGTTCTTCCACCACGTTTTCCACATCTTGGGGCATGGCCTGGGGTTTCATGATGATGATCAATGTGCTTACCGCCTTTCGTGGGATCGGGCTGTTCCAAAGAAAAAGCCGCGCGGTTTGCCACCGCGCGGCGCGTGCCCGGTTACCCGGCTGCGTGGCCCCGATTTAGCCAATCGGCGCGCGAAATGTGGCCTGGCCCCCAAACACGCCAAAGCCATAAAATCGCCCGTATCGATAAGCCGTGTGATGCATGTCCACGCCTCCCCGTATGGTGAGCAGTATAGCATGAATGCGCCCGTGGCACAAGGCCAAAACCAGGGGCCGGCGAAGAAAAGTATAGAAATTCCGATACAAGAATGGATTATTCCGAAGCGCCCTCTATGCGGGCGATGGGTGCGCCCACGGCGCGCAGCTTTTCTTCTATGGCCTCGTAACCGCGCTCGATATGCCCCTGGGGATCTTCCACTGTGGTGACTCCTTGGGCGCACAGCCCGGCCAGCAACAGCGCCGCGCCCGCCCGCAGATCCGTGCTCTGCACCCGCGCGCCGGATAGCGCCCCTCCTTCCACCACCGCCACGCGGTTCTCTACCCGAATGTTGGCGCCCATGCGCCGAAGCTCTGCCGCGTGCATGTAGCGGTTTTCAAAGATCGTCTCCAAAAAGACCGATGTGCCGGGTGTGGCGCAGGCTACGACCATCATGGGCGCCTGCAGATCCGTGGGGAAGCCGGGGTAGGCCATGGTGCGCACCTCCACGGGCCGTCTGGCGCGCCCGCGCACCCGCAGCCCGCCGGGCGTCTCTGTGGCGCGCAGACCCATCTCCTGCAGCTTGAAGAGCAGCGCCCGCAGGTGCTCGGCCCTCGCGCCGCGTAGCAGCAGGTTACCCCCGGTCAGCGCTGCCGCGCAGGCCATGGTGCCCGCCTCCACACGGTCGGGAATGGGCTGATAATCCGCGCCGTGCAGCGCATCCACCCCTTCGATGAGGATGGTGCCGCTGCCCGCGCCGCTGATGCGCGCGCCCATGCCCAGTAGGCAGTTGGCCAGATCCAGCACCTCCGGCTCCTTGGCCGCGTTTTCAATGCGGGTTTCACCCCTGATCAGCGTGGCGGCCATCATCAGGTTCTCCGTGGCGCCCACGCTGGGGGTATCCAGGTACACGGCCCCGCCGCGCAGCCTGCCCTTCAGTTCCACCGAGCCCTGCTGCACGCTCACTTGCGCGCCCAGGGCCGCCATGCCCTTCAGGTGCAGATCAATGGGTCGCTGACCGATGGCGCAGCCGCCGGGCAGTGCCACCCGGGCGTGACCTGTGCGCGCCAGCAACGGGCCCATCACCAATACGGATGCGCGCATGCGGCGCATGGCATCCTCTACTGTGGGGCTTAAGATCTGCCGCGCCTCAATGTAGAGCTTATCCGGCGCGCTGTGCACGCGCCCGCCGCAGCTCTCCACCACCTTGCACAGCAGACGCACGTCGCTCAGTTGCGGCGGGCGCAGCACGCACACGGGCTCTTCTGTCAGCAGCGCCGCGGCGATGATGGGCAGCACCGCGTTCTTGGCCGTGCCGATCTCTATTTCACCCACCAAGGGTGGGCTGGGGTTCACCTCAAAGGTGGCCAAGCCGGCCCCCTCCTTTCAAAAATCTTTACGCGCCAACTGCGTCAAATCATGCCAACATCAAAGCGCGCAAACTGTTCAGGCTAATAATCGATGGGGATGAGCGGCAGCGCCAGCAGCGCGGCGGCCCCTTGTGCGTCTCTGCGCAGCGCCACCTGCACGCGCGCGCCGGTCAGGCTGACAAGGTTGTCTTGCACCAATCCTTCGATCGGCGCATCTTCCAGAGCGGTCAAGGCCCTTTGGGCATCCCCGGCCATGTCGTGCCCGTCTGCCCTGCCGGTTAGGCAAAAGCGGATATCTGCGCCCCTGCCAAGCAGATTGGCCATGCGCCGGGCCGCTTGCCGGGCCTGCCCGGCATCCGGCGCGCAGGCGGCGGCGAGCGTCAAGTTCTCCGTGCCCCCGTGCGGCGCGCTACGCGCCTCCGCATCGGGCCAGGCATTTCGCAGCAAGCGCAGAATGGCCCGCGCTTGGGCGGCGGGCAGCGCGGCGCCGGCCTGCACGTAGAAGGCGTGCGGCGTTACGCCGCAGTCATGCGCGGCCCGCAGCAGCGCGCCAGGTTCATCCTCCGGCGAGGAAACCGGGGCAAGCCACAGCGCGGTCGCCATTACCACAATCATCCATGCGCGCATCTCGTCGCCCCCTTTCGCCCTGCAAGCAGTGTATCCCTCAGGCGGCGCTTTATGCGCAGGGACAAGCGCCACAAAGCTAGCCGCATTGCCCCCTTTCACATTTCCATGGCAGCGCGCGGCGCACCGCACGGGCCGCGGCGCGCGTCGGCGAATCATCAATTGGCGGAGATTGGAGGAGGGTTTTGTTTCCAGAGCGGGCATTGTGGCGCGCAACCAAGCGCACAATAAAAAAGGGACGCGCCAGCCCGCGCGCCCCGAAAGGGATCAATATTTTTAGAAAAAAAACTTTATTCCCGTCGTTTTTCTGTCTTAAAGCCCCTCTTCAATGCTATGTGTTGCGTTGACCATCCCGTGATAATAGTTGACTGTGTCAGCCGTAAATTTCAGCACGCAGTAGTCGTCATCGTCTATGCCGCCCGGATAATACATCTCAAAGCCTTCCCGCCACAGGAAAGCCTTTGTCTCCCGGTCTGTGCGCACTTCCATAGTCCCGGTAAACAGAGCGCCTTTAAACCGCGCTTCATCGCAATAATAGACCGAGGCCTTCTGTTCTTGCAGGAATCGCTGCGCCCGCTTCGAACTCAGATTGGTGGAAAAATACTGTGACCGTATGTTTTCATGTTCCAGTACGAGCATGGCTTTGATTTGGGGAAAGCCTTCCGCGTGTGTTGAGCCGACATAGGCGACTTTGCTGTTTGCGCGCAGGGCGTGGAGTTCGGCTTTTGTTGATTCGTTCACTTCATTTTCTCCCTTTCCGTTAAGTTTTTCAGCACGCGTGCAAGCAGGTTTTCAAAGTTTTGCATTTCATGATCGGAAAAACCGGCATAGAAGATTTCGTTCATGCGAACCGATACTTCATCATACCGGCTTTTCAAATTTTGGGCGGCTTTCGTCAGCGCGATGTTAACTTTCCGGCGATCCGCGGAATCGGATACGCGCTTGATGCAACCGAGCGCTTCCAGCCTATCCAACATACTGGTGAGAGTCGTCTTGGCAAGCCCGGTTTTGTCGGATAGTTCGCTGATTGATATGCTGTCATGGCGCCACAGTACGAATAAAATTCGCCCTTGTGCGCCGCTGAACTGGCTGAAACCGTGCTGCCCAAGCAGTTTCCCGAAAACCCGCCCTTGAACCTGTTTGATTTTGCTGACCAAGAACCCACCGTTGGTGCTGGCAAGCAGACGTCTCATCTCTCTTTCATATATAGAATAATACTATATAGTACTATTGTAAATAATAATTTTTAGAATTAAAAAACTATTTACAGAACAACTCGGCAGTTTTTTATGCCGGTCGCCGGCTCATCAGCTCTCAAAGGGCTGCTGCTGAATATCGTTGCTGAATTTTATATTGTTATCGTATGCCCGCAAGGTTTTTTCCGTTTCTGTCGTTATATTAAAGTGGTCGCCTTTGGTCGCATCCTTGGGATCATAAATGAAATTTTTATGCGTAAAGGTACAATTTTTGGCCGCTATGTAGTATAATAAGGGTTAATAAAACGAAGGGCGGTGTTCGCGTGCAGGAGTTGTGGAACCAGGTGACCACCATGCTGTGGAACATCGCCCACCGGCCCCGCGTATCCGACGTACTGGATATCCTCATTGTAGCGGTCTTGATCTACCAGGTTTTGCGTATGACGCGCGAGACCCGCGTCAGCCAGGTGCTCAAGGGTGTTGGCGTGCTGCTGCTTGGCCTGTTGTTGAGCGAAATATTCGCCCTGCGCACGATCAACTGGATCCTGCGCTGGCTGGTTAACGCGGGCGCCGTGGTGCTGGTGGTGCTCTTTCAGCCCGAGATCCGTCGCGTGCTGGAGGGCATCGGCGGCGCGTCCCTGCTGGAGCGGGTGCGCGGCGGCAGCGACACAGGGGGCGGCCAGACCATTGACGAACTGGTGCAGGCCCTGGTCAACTTATCCAAGCGCCGGGTGGGCGCGCTGGTGGTGATTGAGCAGCACACGCGGCTGAAAGAGGTGTGTGATACCGGCACCTTGGTGGATGCGCGGGTCAGCCAACCGCTCATCGAGAACATTTTTGAGCCCAATACGCCGCTGCACGACGGGGCGGTGATTCTGCACGGCGACAGGGTGGTGGCTGCGGCCTGTGTGCTACGGCTATCCGAAGGCTCCGGCATCAGCCGCGAGCTGGGTACCCGGCACCGCGCGGCCCTGGGCGTATCCGAGACCACGGATGCGGTGGTGCTCATCGTATCCGAAGAGACGGGCATTATTTCCGTGGCGCGGGGCGGCAAGCTGACGCGGCACATGGATACCCGATCTCTGACACTTTTGCTGCGGGATGTGTACGCCGCGCCCCGCCGGGGCGGGGGCATTCTAAGGCCCGCAAAGAGAGGTGAAGCCCATGAGTCAGACGGACAGTAGGCCCGATGTTCGCGCCGACTTGGCCTTGCAGGAGGCGCCCGGCAGGCCCTCGCTGCTGACGGTGGCGGCGCGTGCCCTGGCGCGCCATCCCTTTACCAAGCTGGTCTCTTTGCTGATAGCCGTGGCGCTCTGGAGCGTGCTCATCGCCTCGGATGGTTCGTTGACGCGTGAAAAGGTGTTTCAAAATGTGGAGGTCACCGTATCCGGGCAGGATGCGCTCAAGGCCCGCGGCATGATCGTCATGGAGGATTTGAGCACTCTGGCGCCCCTTGTACGCATCCGGGCCGATGTGCCGCAGTCCGCTTATGACAGGGTGACAGGCGCTAACTTTACCCCGCGCGTGGATCTTTCCCGTGTGAGGCAGTTGGGCGTGCAGGATGTGCCCGTCACCATTCCCTCCACATCCTATGGCCAAGTGGTGGAAATAGAGCCTGCGGGCGTCGCCGTTACGGTGGAGCGCTATACCACCCGCAGCCGTATCCCCGTGGTGGTGGAGACCACCGGTCGCTTGGATCCTTTGCTGTGGGCGGATACCCCGCGCGTAGACCCTATGCTGGTATCCGTCAGCGGCCCCGCGCCGCTGGTAGAGAAGGTATCCCGAGTGGTGGCCACGGCAGACCTATCCGCGCTGACAGGCAGTGTTACGCCCGAGCGCAACGCCGTAACCTTTATCGTGCAGGATGCCAGGGGCAACGCGCTGGCCTCGCCCCTGCTGCAGGTAACCAATGAGGGCGTCATTCTGGATTCCGTGGCCGTAGAAGTGGCCTGTTATCCGCTCAAAGAGCTGGCCATTGACCCGGAAAGCGCGGTGAACGGTGCGCCGGGTGAAGGTTATGAGCTGACCGATGTGCGCATAGAGCCGCCCAGCGTGCGCGCCGCCGCATCGGCCGAAACCCTTTTGCGACTGACATCCGCCATGCTGGATGCGCCGCTGGAGCTGGATGGCATCACAGAGACCTTCAGCGCATCTCTGCGCGTGCGCCGCATGACGGATGTGCGCCACCTCAGTGCCGAAGAAGTGCTGGTGACGGCCGTGGTGCGCGAAAGCACGGCGCGCCGTACGGTGCGCGGCGTGACCGTGGAAGTGATGGGCCAGCTGGATGCCTACAGCGCCCGGCTGGCGCGCGCCAAGCTATCCGTGGAGATCGCAGGCCCTTACGCCTGGATGCAGAGCTTGAAGGATAGGGATGTGCACCTGTACGTGAGCGTGGCGGGCCTGGCGCCCGGCGATTACGAGCTGCCGGTACTGGCGCAGATAGACAATGCGCCGGCGTACACCTTTGCGCCTGAATTGACGCGCATGGCCGTAACCATCAGCGAGCGCACCCAGTAAGCGCCGGGGGCAACCCTTGGGCGCGCGGCGCGCTTGCCGCCGGGCTGTTGGCAGGGCCTTCAGCGCGGGCATCAGCAGGGATGGAAAGAGGGTAGGAAATGGGAGGCTTTGCCGACGCCATACTCAACGTGCTGTTGGGCTGGACGACCGCGGTGGTGCGGTGGTTCTGGTCGCTGTTGAACGGCACGGGCGGTGGCGCGCTGGCCTGGTTTGGGCGAAATTGGCCCTACATGGCCGGTGCGATGGTGCTGTTAGGCTTGGCGGTGGATTGGCTGGTGTGGATGATACGCTGGCGGCCCTACCGTTTGTGGGGGACTCGTCTGCGCCGCATAGGGCGGCGCGGGCCTGATGTGCCGCAGGCCACGATTCGCTATGCGACTGCGCGCGCTTACGCGGCGGAAGCCCCGCTGACGGATGATGAGGGAGGCGGATACCCCGGGGAAGTTTATGACGACGGGGAGGATCTGGCGGAAGAGGACTACCCGGATGAAACCTACCGCGCGGAGGACCATCCCGAAGGACATGACCCGGACGAAGCCTACGGCGGGGACGGTTACCCAGAGGAAGAGGATGACCTTGAGGAAGAAGATGACCTTGACGAACCTTACCCGTTGCGCCCAGCCCGGGGCGGCGCCGCTTCCGCGCGTCAGGTAGATACAGCGCCTCCTCCTCATATACCGGATGAGAGCCTGCGAGATTACCCCGGCAAGCGCTACGGCACCCCGCCCTACGACAGGCCGCGACCCCAGGGGTTGTACGAAGAAGAGCCTTACGAAGAAGAAACTTTTGAAGAAGAGCCTTACGAAGAAGAGCCTTACGAAGAAGAGCTCTACGAAGAGGAACCTTACGGGGAAGAGCCTTATCCGCAAGAACCCAGCGGCGCGCGCCCGCGGGATACAGAAGCGTTGCGCGCGATCTATGGGCGGCCGCAGGCGGCAACCGTATCTCCCCGTGATGATGCCGCCACGAAAGGGCAGCCTGCGCCCGAGGATACCGGGCCGGCGTTTGAGCCCGGCGCGGCGGAATCGGCGCCCAGGCGCAGACGGCGCACCCTCCGCCGGGATGAAGAGGACGAAGCCTCCGCGCCCCGTGCCGGCCGCAGGCGCGGGCGTGTGGCCCAGGCCACGCGGCAAGCACCCCCGGAGGATGCGCCCGAGACTGGGGATGCCGGCGTGGATGAGCCGCGAGAAGTGCAGTGGGACGCTTACGACCTTCCGGATGCGCCCAAGTGGCCCACCTGGGAACATCGTCCCCCACGTAGCCCCAAGGAGGAGGATGCCCCGGCCAAGCCCACCATCGCTGAGCGGGTCGTGCGTTTTGCCCAGACCAAGCTGGATGACCAGACCCCGCGCAAACGGGGCAAGCTGGCTCAGTTTTTTGATCCCGAGGAGGAGTCCATAGACGGGCTGCCCCCGCGCGTCAATAAAGAACAGGTTTACGGGCGGCCTATCTATCCTTCGCCGCAGGTGGAAATTGAGACCCGGGATGATTGGAGCGACGATGCTTAAGCCGCTGCCCGTTGCCTTTGCCGCGTTGACCGTGCTGCTGATGGCCGCATCTCTGATGCCGATGCTGTGGCGGTTGGTGCGCATGTTTCGCGGCTTGAATGAGGAGGCCCCCGCGCCGCCGCACGCGGCGGGCCTGCGTGGTTCGTTGCTGGCCGCCTGCGTGGGCCTGGGCGCTTGCCTGGCGCTGTACGGTTTCTCGCTGCTGGCGGCCCGCTGGCAGTTTGGCACCTGGGGCGACATCTGGCAGCGCCTGCCCAGTTTGTGGATACAGTGGGATGCCCGCCATTACTTGGCCCTGGCGGAAAATTGGTATGTCAACACCGGCAACGAGCGATTGATGCTGGTGTTTTTTCCTTTATTTCCGTTGCTGGTGCGAGGGTTGCGCTTGTTGATAGGGGATGCCTTTTGGGCCGCCGCGCTGCTTAACTGCCTATGTACGGCCTGCGGCTGCGGCGTGCTGTATGCGCTGGCGCGGCGGCGCTATGGCGCGCGCCTGGCGCGCCTGGCGGTGGCCTACCTGCTGCTCAACCCTTTTGCCGTATTTCTCGCCGCGCCTTATTCCGAAGCGCTTTTTTTGGCCCTTACCCTGGCTGCGCTGCTGGCTAGCGATCACGGGCGCTGGGGATGGGCGGCGCTTTTTGGCGCGCTTTCTGCGGCTACGCGCATGCTGGGGTTGGTGGTGTGCGGCGTGATCGCCCTGCAGGGGCTTCAGCGCGCGCTGAAGGCCCCGGGATGGTGGCGCAGGCTGCTCCGCTGCGGCCCGCCCGCCTTGGCCGCGCTGGGGGTGGGGGTTGGCTTTGGGGCTTACCTGCTGCTCAATGTGCTCGTCAGCGGCAAACCCTTCACTTTTCTGGAATATCAGCGAACCAACTGGTCGCAAGAGTTCGGCAGTTTTTGGCGTACGGCCTACACCACTGTGGATTATGGCCTGCGCTTTTTGGGCAGTGAGGATTTTGTGGGCACCTGGCTGCCGCAGGCGATCAGCATGGTGGCCGTGATGACGCTGATTGCACTGGCCCAGCGCAGGCTGCCCCTCGCCTGGGCCGCGTACAGCTGGGCGTACGCGGCCATTGCTCTCGCACCCACGTGGCTGCTATCTGGCCAGCGCTACCTGATGGCCATGGCCACCCTGCCCTTGCTGCAAGCGGTGCTGACGCGCAAAACATGGGTGCATACGGTCAGCCTGGCCGCCCAGGGCGTGCTGCTGCTGCTATGCA
>JAITTS010000040.1 GCA_031286995.1 Oscillospiraceae bacterium | reverse complement strand
AGCCGGTAAACCGGTGGAGCGCATTACCATGACCAACCGCTCCGGCGCCAGCGTATCGCTGATCACCTACGGCGGCACGCTGGTCTCCATCCGTGTACCGGATCGCCAGGGCGCGTTGGGCGACATATGCCTGGGTTACGATACTTTGGCGGATTATGAGCAGAACGGCGGCTACCTTGGCGCGCTGGTGGGGCGCTACGCCAATCGCATCGCCCGCGGCCACCTGGAGGTGGATGGCAAAACCTATCAGCTGGCCTGCAACGAAGGCCCCAACCACCTGCACGGGGGCACGGTGGGTTACGACAAAAAGGTGTGGCGGGCCGACTGCCAAGAGCAGGAAGAGAGCGACAGCGTAGCGCTGACCTACACCAGCCCGAATTTAGAAGAGAACTTTCCCGGCGCGCTGCAGATCTGCGCCACCTACACATGGAACGACGAGAACGAGCTGACGCTGCATTACCGCGCGGTGAGCGACGCAGCCACGGTGATCAACCTGACCAATCACGCCTACTTTAACCTGCGCGGGCATGCAGCCGGGCAGATCACCGGGCATCAGATCGCCATTTTAGCGGATAAGTTTACGCCCGTGGACGCGCAGTGCCTGCCCACCGGCCAGCTTTGGGATGTGACGGATACCCCCTTCGACCTGCGGGAACTAAAGACCATCGGCGACGGCCTGGCCCTGACGGGCAGCAACGAACAGCTTGGCTTCGGCCAGGGCTACGACCACAACTTTGTGCTGAGCAAAGATGAGGGCGTTCGCAAAGCCTGTGAGCTGTACGACCCGGCCAGCGGCCGCATTATGGAGACCTTTACCGATCTACCGGGCATACAGTTTTACGCGGGCAACATGCTGAATGTGCCCACACCCGCCAAGGATGGGGCGCGCTACAGCCAGCGCTGCGGCCTATGCCTGGAGACCCAGTTCTTCCCGGATTCTCCCAACCAGCCTGCCTTCCCCACTTGCGTGTATGCGGCGGGGCAGGTGTACGACAAAACCACTGTGTACAAGTTTTCGGTATAACCAACCGGTGTTCCAATTCCGGGCTGTC
Organism: Oscillospiraceae bacterium; assembly: GCA_031286995.1. Lineage (GTDB taxonomy): Bacteria > Bacillota > Clostridia > Christensenellales > Aristaeellaceae > JAITTS01. Next base: position 8,749 of record JAITTS010000040.1, on the reverse strand, counting down.
TCAGTAGCCGAAAGGCAAGCAAGGCAGCCCTGTTTTTTGCGCTGCTACGGCTCCTCCGGCAAAGAGAAGGCGAGCTGCCCTTCCCCCGGCACATCGCGCAGGGCCTCTTGTAGGGCATGGCCAAACGCCGCCAGGGCATCGGCAAAGCCTGGCAGCGTCTCGTTCACCTGTGCCTCAAGACCGCGCCGCGCCAGATCCTCCACATGCGCGGCCTGGCGGCTGAGCGCCCCGTGCCCTGCGCTGGCCAGCAAGCCTTTCGCGCTGTGCGCGCACAGGCTGATCGCATCCGTATCCGCCTGGCTCATGGCCCGGCGCAGCAGCGCGCTCTTTTCCTTTGCATCGCGTGCCAGGCCCGACAGCAGCCCCATGTACAGGGGCAGGTCTTGCGCGCAGCGGGCCAGCCCCGCGTCAAAATCCAGCCCGGCCACGCGGGCCAAACGCCCCCCGATATCCGAGGCACGCGCGTCGCGCGCATACGGCCCTGCCTCACCCTGCCCCAGCTTTTCCGGCGGCAGCGCGCCGCGCAACGCCGCGCCCAGCCCCTCCACATCCAGCGGCTTGGTGAGGATGGCGCACACCGCCAAACCGGCAAAATGCACCGCCGTCTCACTGGCCGGGTTGCCGGTCAGCACGATCACGGGCACATCCGGCTGCGGGGATTGCCTGCGCATACGCGCCACGGTGGCCTCACCGCCCATGCCCGGCATCACATCATCCATAAACACCACATCAAAGCGCTGGCGGCACAGCATATCCAGCGCCTGCGCGCCATCGACGGCGCAGACGACCGTCAGGCCAAGCAGCGCCAGCATGGCCGCGCTGACCGATCGCCCCGCCGCATCATCATCCACCAGCAAAACGCACACATCCCGCGCCGCCGGCAAGAGCACCGGCCGTGCGTGGGGCGCCTCGGGCCATACGCCATAATTCAAAAAATCCGCCAGCGCGGCAGGGTGCGCGGGCATGATCAGCGCCGCATCCTCCGGCGGGATATCGCCTACCTCGCCCTGCCGGGCCACCCAGGCCCAGCGCGCGCCCACGCGCATCCACGCCGCCCGTGCATCATCCCCCGGATCGGCCAGCACGTGGGTGTAAGCGGCATCCGGCTGCGCATCGGCGCCCCAGTGCACAGGTACGCCCAGGGATGCCGCGCAGGCACACAGGTTTTCGGCCAAAGCGGGGTGCGTGCAGCGCACCAACAGGCGCTTTTCAAGCGCACCGAATACGCGCGCCAGCGGCTCGCTGTCGCCGATACCCTGCGGCAGACTGAAAAAGAAGCGCGCGCCCTGGCCATAGCTGCTCTCTACCTGTATTTTGCCGCCCATGCGCTGCACCAAACGCTGGCTGACAGCCAGCCCCAAGCCGCTGCCCTCGCGCACGCGCTCGCAGGGCGCATCCGCCTGCTGAAAGTGCTGAAACAGGCGCGGCACGTCTTGCTTGCGGATGCCAATGCCGGTATCCTCCACCTCAAAGCATACAAAAAAACCCTCGGCCCGGCGATCCGCGTGCACGCGCAGTGTCACCCGGCCTTGGGGCGTAAATTTGACGGCGTTGGTTAAAAGATTACCCAGCACCTGCTTGATGCGCATTTCGTCGCCCACCGGCGTGCGGGGCAGGCCCGGGTCTACATCCATCAGCACGCACACCGGCTTCTCTTTGGCGCGAAGAGCGGCTTGGGTACCCATTTCCTCCAGCATGGCGGCCATATGGTAGGGCGCAGGCAAAATTTGCATGCCGCCTGCGGATATTTTGCCCAGATCCAGTATGTCGTTGACCAGGTGCAGCAGCGTCTGCGCGGCGCTGCGTATGCCTAGCACCTGCTGCCGGTGCTGATCAGAGAGCCCCTGGGTGAACAGCAGCAAATCCGTAAAGCCGGATATCACGTGGATGGGCGCGCGCATGTCGTGGGATATATGCATCAGCGCCTCATCCTTTTCCGGCGGCAGCAGGGTATCCTGGCATCGCCGGGCAGCGCAGGCGCGGCGGATAGACCCCAGCCGTAACCCCGCCGCCACGCCTAAACACGCCGCGCACACCCGGCCTAAGCCCCACCTTGCGGCAACAAAAATGGTGACTGATAGAAGCGCTTTTTTTGCCCAATGTTTGCGGGCGCCGACACACACTTTGCGAACGCCTTTGCCTTCTCTCCGTTGAAAACATGCAAAAATAGACAAGTTACCACCCCCACGTGTGCATAATGTGCAACATGGCTATACAGAACCATACAGTCATGTCATCATATCACTTTTGTCCGCATTTTGCAATTCTTATGAGGAACTTTTTTTCATTTTCCCCTTCAGATATTTGGGTCTCTACCCATGGCGCTCGCACGGTTTTGCCGGCCACAGCATGGGGCAGAGCGAATGTCGCCCCATTTGGCAGGGCAATCCAAAAGGCGCCGCCTGAAGGCGGGCAAAAAATAAAACGGCATCCACAAGTGTGGATGCACGAATGGATGGCGGCAACCTGCCGCTGGTGCCGAAGACCCGACTCGAACGGGCACGCGGTTTCCCGCAAGGGATTTTAAGTCCCTGGTGTCTGCCATTCCACCACTTCGGCAAAACAACAGGGCCCGTGCCAAGCGGCGCGAACCCTGCCATCTGGAGGCGCCATCCAGACTCGAACTGGAGAATAAAGCTTTTGCAGAGCTTTGCCTTACCACTTGGCTATGGCGCCGGGTATGGAGCGGTAGACGAGATTCGGACTCGCGACATCCACCTTGGCAAGGTGGCACTCTACCACTGAGCTACTACCGCATACCTGGTGCCTTGGGGCGGAATCGAACCACCGACACGTAGATTTTCAGTCTACTGCTCTACCGACTGAGCTACCAAGGCGCAAAAGTGGCGACCCGGAAGGGGCTCGAACCCTCGACCTCCAGCGTGACAGGCTGGCATTCTAACCAACTGAACTACCGGGCCACTTGGTGGGAACAACAGGGCTCGAACCTGTGACCCTCTGCGTGTAAAGCAGATGCTCTCCCAGCTGAGCTATGCTCCCAACTGCATGCCGCCCGCCTGCGCGTGCGACGTCACTTATCATACCCCGAACGCCGCCCTTTGTCAATATACTTTTCCATGATTTCGGAGGGATTTTCGGGGGGATTTCGAGGATGTTTGCGGTGTTAGGGCGCGTGCCGCGCCGCCAGCTCTTGCCACAGCCGGGGCAGCGTGATGCCCTGGCTGTAGAGCAGCACCAGCAGGTGATAGCACAGATCCGCGGCCTCATAGCACAGCTCTGCGCCGTCGCCCTTGATGGCGGCAATGACGGTCTCTGTGGCCTCCTCGCCCACCTTTTTAGCGATTTTCTCCACCCCTTTGGCCAGCAGATAGTTGGTGTAGCTGCCCTCCTTAGGGTTCTGCCCACGATCGCGCACGGTGTCGTACACCGCCTGCAGTATGCCGCTATCCGCGGCGGGCTGCGCATCCGGCGCTTGCTGGGCCGGCATCTGCCACATGGGGGTGTAAAAGCAGGTGCGCTGCCCCGTGTGGCAGGCAGGCCCTACCTGAGAGACAGTGAGCAGCAACGCATCCCCGTCGCAGTCGCAGGCGATGGCGCGCACCCTTTGCAGGTGTCCGCTGGTCTCACCCTTGCGCCAGAGGCAACCCCGGCTGCGGCTCCAGTACGTAGCATATCCGCTATCCAGCGTGGCCTGGATGGATTGCCGGTTCATGTACGCCAGCATCAGCACCGTGCCATCCGCATCCTGGGCGACGGCGGGCACGAGCCCGGCCCCGTCAAAGCGCACCTTTGCCCAATCAAAATCCATCACGCGTCCTCTCCCTTCGCCGCGGCCAGGGCCTGGGCCAGCGTCAGATCCCCCTCATAGAGCGCCTTGCCGCAGATGACCCCCGTACATCCCGTCTCGCGCAGGGCCCGGATATCCGCCTTGCCCCTGACCCCGCCGGATGCAATCACCTGCAGGCCCGTGCTCTGCGCCAGGGCCGCGGTTTCCGCCAGGTTAGGGCCTGTGCGCGTGCCATCCCGGCTGATATCGGTGTAGATGATGGTCTCCACCCCCGCATCGCGCAAGCGCAGGGCCAGCTCTTCGGCGCTTGTCTCGCTGGGCGTCACCCAGCCCCGCACGGCCACCCGACCGCCCACGGCATCCACCCCGCAAATGACCCGCCCGGGATAAGCGCGGCACGCCTGTATCACCAGCGACGGATTCTCTAAAGCCACGGTGCCCAAAATGACGCGGGCAATGCCCCTTTTCTCCAGTCTATCCGCTATATCCGCCAAGGTGCGGATGCCCCCGCCCAACTGCACGGGGATATCTGCCAAAGCGGCAATCTGCTGAGCGTACGCCAGGTTGGCGGCGCGGCCGGTAAACGCCCCATCCAGATCCACCAGGTGCAGCCAGGCCGCGCCCTGCCGCTGCCAGCGCAAGGCCATGGCCAGGGGATTGCCGTAATCGGTCATATCCTGCGCGCGGCCCTTGCACAGGCGCACGCAACGCCCGGCCCGCATATCAATGGCGGGGTATATGATCAAGGCCCCTTCCCCCTTCGCTTAGAGTACGCCCTTGGTGGATAGCACATCGCGCAGGCGGGCATCCGTTTGGCACGCCTCATCCAGCGCGCGACCGAAGGCCTTGAACAGGGCCTCCGCCTTGTGGTGGTCGTTGCGCCCGTAGGGCACGGCCAGGTGCAGGGTGACGCGCGCGGTGTTGGATAGCGCCCGAAAGAAATCTTCCACCAGCTGCGTATCCATGGCGCCGATGGCGGGCGCGGCAAAAGCCGCGTCAAACACCAGGCAGGGCCGCCCGCTCACATCCAGGATGGCGGTGGCCAGGGCTTCATCCATGGGCACGCTGGCCTGCCCCACCCGCCGGATGCCCTGCTTGCCCCCCAGGGCCACGTGGATGGCCCTGCCCAGGCACAGGCCCACATCCTCCACCGTGTGATGGGCATCCACCTGGATATCGCCGGTGCAGTGCACCGTCAGCTTCACCATGGCAAAGCGCGCAAAGGCGCACATCATGTGATCGAAAAAGCCCACGCCCGTATCCACCTGGGCGCTGCCGTCGCCGTCTATGTGCAGAACGACCGTTACATCCGTCTCATTGGTTTTGCGATGGATAGTGGCCTCGCGCACGGGTTATCCCTCCCCTTCCAAATGATCCAGGCGGGCGCTGACAGCCCTGGCGTGTGCCTCCAGCCCCTCGGCGCGGGCCAGGCGCACGATATCCGGCCCAACCGCGGCCAGCGCGCCTCTGGTATAATAGATGAGGCTGCTCTTCTTTATAAAATCATCCACGCCCAGGGGCGAAAAGAAACGGGCCGTGCCGGATGTGGGCAACACGTGGTTGGGGCCCGCATAGTAATCCCCCAGGGGTTCTGGCGCGTGATGGCCCAAAAATACCGCCCCGGCGTTGCGAATGCGCCCCAGCAGGGCGAAGGGATCGGCCACGGCCAGCTCCAGATGTTCGGGCGCGAAGCTGTTGGCCACATCCGCCGCCGCCGCCAGGTCTTTGCAGATGACGATTGCCCCGTGATCCGCCAGGGATGCGGCCACGATATCCCGCCGGGGCAGCACAGACGCCTGGCGCGCCAGTTCCGCAGCCACCTCGTGGGCCAGCGCTTCACTATCCGTCGCCAGCACCGCGGCGGCCAGGGGATCGTGCTCCGCCTGGGAGAGCATATCCGCCGCCACCCAGGCCGCCCGGGCGCTGCCGTCGGCGATCACCAGCACCTCCGACGGCCCGGCGACCATGTCGATGCCCACGTGGCCGAATACCTCGCGCTTGGCGTTGGCCACGTAGATATTTCCGGGGCCTACGATCTTATCCACCCGCGGGATGGTGGCGGTGCCGAAGGCCAGCGCGGCCACCGCCTGCGCCCCGCCCACCTTGTAGATGACATCCACCCCCGCGATATCCGCCGCCACCAAGGTGAGCGGGTTGTTGACCGCGCCGCTGGCCGCCGGGGGCGTCACCATCACCACCTGCCCCACACCGGCTACGCGGGCGGGCAGCACGTTCATCAGCACGGATGAGGGGTAGGCCGCCGTGCCGCCGGGCACGTAGACCCCTACCCGCCGCAAGGGGCGCACCATCTGGCCCAGGGCCAGATCCGGATCAAAATCTATCCAGGTGCGCTGGCGCTGCTTTTCATGGAAGGCGGTGATGCGCGCGGCGGCCCGGCGCATGGCCGCCACCCAGGCCTCATCCGCGGCGGCGTAGGCGGCCTTTATCTCCTTGGGGGTGACGGCCAGGGCTTCGGCGCGCAGATCCGCGCCGTCAAAGCGCCGGGTATAATCCAGCAGGGCCGCATCCCCGCGGGCGCGCACATCCGCCACAATGGCCTGCACGGTGGCGGTGACAGCCGCGTTTTCCAGCTGCGAGCGCGCTTGCAGGCGCTGGGCCAGGGCCTCGCCCTCCTCGGCGCGAAAGATTGGGATCAAGGTGCGTTCCTCCGTTTCAGCATGCCGTTATCTATTGATGCAATTGCGCTGCGAGCGCCGCGATCAACGCGCGTATCTTCTGCCCCTTGGTCTTCAGCGCCACCACGTTGACCACCGCGCGCGCGCTAACCAGACCGATGGTCTCCAGTACCTCCAGGCCGTTGGCGCGCAGGGTGCCGCCGCTCTCCACGATATCCACAATCACATCGGATAGGCCCACCAGCGGCCCCAGCTCCACAGAGCCGCTGAGCTTGATGATCTCAATGCTGCGGCCCTGGGCGGCATAGTAACCGCGGGCGATGTTGGGATACTTGGTGGCCACGCGGAAATTCGCGCCCGTCTGCCCTTCGCCGCCCGGGAAGCCCGCCACGCACAGGCGGCAAGCGCCAAAGCCCAGATCCAGCAGCTCGTAGAGGGGGCGGTTTTCCTCCAGCAGGGTATCCTTGCCCACCACGCCGATATCCGCCACGCCGTGATCCACATAGGTGGGCACGTCGCCCGGCTTGACTAAAATGAAACGATACCCGTGCGCCGCATCCGCGAACACCAGCTTGCGGCCGGGGTCGCGCAGATCGCTGCAATCCACACCCACGGCCTGTAACAGACCTACAGTCTGTTCCGCCAGGCGCCCCTTGGCCAGGGCGATGGTCAGGGGGATATCCGCCCGAAGGTGCGTCATGCCTCCCCCCCCGGCCACACGGCATGCTGCCTGCCCACATCATCCACAAACACAGCGCGCTCCGCGCCGTGGGCCGCGGCGGCCGTTGCCAGGGCCTGCGGCTCCGCCGCGTAGTGCAGCGCCGCAGATGTGCCCGCCGCCCGCAGATCGCGGGCCAGGGCCACGGCATCCCGCCGGGCCGCGGGGGCGTAGCCTATCCACACCCGGCAGCGGGGCGCGGCGGGGGCGTCGCCCTGGCGCTGCAGAGCCAGCAGCAGCTGCCCCACATCCAGCGCGAAGCCCACGGCAGGCAGGGGACGGCCGAAGCAGCGCGGCAAGGCGTCGTACCGCCCGCCCGATAGCAGCGGCCTGCCCAGGTGCCCGGTGAGGCCCCGAAAGATGAGCCCCGTATAGTAATGGATGGCGTGCACCATGCCAAGGTCTATGGAGACCCTATCCGCAAGGCCGTAATCCGCCAGGGCGCGCAGCACATGGCCGATGTGATCCAGCGCGGCCAGGGCCCTGGGGGATCGGGTGATGCCCCGAGCGCTTTCGAGCACCTCCTCATCCCCGTAGAGGCCGGGCAGCTGCAAAATGCGGCGGCTGATATCCGGCCCCGCGCGCAGCTCGCGCAGGCTCATCTCAATGGCCAGCATGTTCTTCTGCTCCACATAGGCGCGAAGCTGCTCCTGATCCGCCTCCGGCAGGCCGGATTCTTCCATGATGCCCTTAAAAAAATCCACCTGGCCGATGTCAATCTGAAAATCCCGCAAGCCCGCGGCCAGCAGGGCCTGCGCGGCCAGGGCGATCACCTCGGCATCCGCATCCGCATCCCCCTCGCCCAGCAGCTCCACGCCCGCCTGGGTGCTCTGGCAGAAGCGGGGCTGCTCATCCCCGGGGTACTGCGCCACATCCTGCACGTAGCACAGGCGCAGGGGCAGCGGCGCCTCGCGCAGGGCGGTGCCCGCCATGCGGGCAATGGGTGTGGTGCTATCCGGGCGCAGGGCCAGTATACGGCCCCCGCGGTCAAAGGTCTTCCACATGCGCTGCTGGGCAATGCCGCCGGTCAGGGTGTCGTAGTGTTCCAGCAGGGGGGTCTCGGCCTCCAGGTAGCCGTGCAGGGCAAATTGGGCGCGCAACTGGGCTTCCAGCGCGCGCTTGTGCGCGCAGGCCGCAGGCAGCGTATCCTGCATCCCTTCCGGCACCCGTCTTTCTCTGCCCGGCACGCCGTTCTCCTCCTGACGATTACTTTATTGCGGTGATGTGATAAATCAATGATACACATGCGGAACAAATTTGTCAAATGCATGATGCGTGGGGCGCGGATTGCCGACAATTGATCCTCTAAAAGTATATCGCCTCCCTCTCGCTTCCGCAATAAGAAAATTCGTTTCATTTGGTGGGCGAAACATGCCGCGCAGTTCTTCACCCGGATGTGGGTTGTCCTGAGGTCATCTCAAAGTTGCGCCAGAGGCACCCCAAGGTCACCTCAAAGGGGGAACGTCGTTCCCCCTCAGACTGAAGAAAAAGTCCAATTTCGAGAAATTCCCAATTTGTAACCCCTTGATATTACAAGGTTTTTCCCAGCGAGTTTTCAGAAAAACGGGGTTTTTCTGCAACCTGAGGGGGAACGTCGTTCCCCCTTTAGCATACCCTGCCTGCCGCGGCGCGGCATCGGGGGGCCTT
>JAITTS010000190.1 GCA_031286995.1 Oscillospiraceae bacterium | reverse complement strand
GCCTCATCCATGCCTGGGAAAAAGGCGCGCATGCGCCGGGCGAAGTCCTGCACCGGGCGGTGCTCGCGCTCCCACTTCTGCCGGGCGGCGTAGAGCCGCTGCCCCATGGCGCGGTCAATAGTCTGCTGGTTCGGATTAGGTTGCGTCTCCGGCGCACCCTGCGCTGTGTTGTCATTCGGCGCGTTCTGCACCGCAGGGTCGCTCTGTGGCACTGCCGCCGCCTGCGCTTGGGTTTCGTTCTGCGGGGCTTCCGCAGCGTATACCTGGTTTTCTTCCATGTGCGTCTCCTTTCGCGGCGAACCGCGTGGTATCAAAAAACCTCGCATCAGCGAGGGTTCTTTGCTTTATGTGGCAATCCGTTTCTCCGGGATCGCAGCGACTTTGCCTCAGCGCAACCGCCGGGGGCTTTACTGCCTGCACCCAGCCCCGCCTACAGTAGCCTGTCACCAGAGATGAGCACGGGCGCTGCACCGCCGTCACCGAGAATCCGGCGCTCATCTTCCTCTAAAATCGGCAAAATCCTGTCCTTGCCATCCACCACCAACATCTTGAGCACGGTGGATGCGGGCAGCGGCGCGCCGCTCTGGGCCTGCATCTGGGCCACCTGCAGCACCAGCTCGTTCTGGGCCTGCACGCGCATGGGGTTGCGGCGCTGCACCTGTACCTGCACGGTGTAGGGTGGCGCGGGCATGGGATCCGGATGCGCCGCAGATAGCGCCCAATCCCCGTACAGCAACCGTCCCGCGCTGATGTTTACCAGGCGCGGCATAGCGTCGCGCCCAGTGATCAGGCGCGTGCGCAGGCCGTCGTAATGCTGGGCGATCAGCCACAGGGCCTGATCCACCATCTCGCGAAACCCGCTCGCCAGCACGGCGGTGTAGAGGCGGCTGGTCTTGCCGCCCGCTTCCTGCAGCGCCGCGATGGCACTGGCGGCGGTGACACCCATGCCGCCCTCGCCGCGCAAAAATTGGTTTTGGCCGCTGTCCAGCTTGATCTGATCCTGAAAGGCGGCCAGCTGTGCGTTCACCTGGCCGGATAGCGGCTGGCTTTGAAACCATCGCAGCGCGTTTTCGCTGATGTTGTCGCCACGGATCAGGTTGCGGTTCCAGTCCGTCAAATCCTCATCTTCCAGCCCGGCGGCGTTGTTCACCAGCAGGCGGGCCTTGGCGCTCATACGCGCGTTCTCATCTATGTACTTGGCGTAGCGGTTCACGTAGCGCTGCATGGGCGCAAACTCCCACACCATACCGTTGCCCACGGGCTGTCCCTCCACAGGGGTGTACACATCCAGCACAAAAGGGTAACGCCCGTGGGCGTATACGCCGTCAGGCCGCTCATCCTGGCTGCAGTACAGCAGCGCGCCGCCAGCCAGGCAGGCCATGTGAATGCTGCAGCGCCGGGTGCGCGCGTCGTAGCGGCGGTACCAGTACTCCAGCATCAGCACGTCCTCATCACCCCTCTGGGCCGTGCGGCGCAGGCTGCCCTCCCGCCGGGCGTAACCGTCGGCGTGGATGTAAGGCGCGGCCTGGGGATAGTGCTGCGCGTACCAGCTCAGCGGATGAAAGCTGGCCTTGAACAGTGCCCGCGCGTCCTGTATGTTCTCCGCCGCCGGATCCCAGTAGAATCCCTCCCGCGGCCAGCGCACCAGTGCTATCTCTCCCGCGCCTTCGTTCATGTCCGCATCCCAAGCCACCTGGGTTACGCTCGTGCCGGTCTGGAAGAAGTCCATCACCCGTTGGTGGTGCAGCCGGTCAAAGCGGTTGCGCTCCAGCACATAGCGCACCAGGTCGGTCAAATCCGCGGCTACGTCCGCCAACTCAGGCCGCTCAGGCAGTAGCACAGCCTCGGGCATGTTGTCCATCTGGTCAGCCACACAGCTCACCACCGTACTCTTCAGGGTGTGCAGCTGGGGTGCACGGGCCGCCGGCGGTGTGCCCGGCGCATCCTGCTCCGGGTCGTCCAGCAAAAAGATGCGCCGGCAGGCCGCAGCCCGCTGGCGCATCTCTTGCGTCTCGGCTCGAAACAGTTCAAAGAACTCGTAGGCCCGCCGGGTCAGCGTCCGCTGCTCGCACGTCAGCGGCTGTTCCCCCGCTGCGGCCTCGGGGATATCCCCGTGCCCCAGTCTCCCTTGTATTTCTGTCATAGGCAACTCCCTTTCATCAATAAGCGCCGCACAATGTGAGAGGGGGGCGGGCAATTCTCACAGCTCCAACGGCTCAAACCTCTCTCTTTCCGCCTTTCGCTCCCTCGGCCCCACGGGCCGGGCCATCAAAAAGTACCGCGTCTCATCGTAGGCGTGATCCTCCGCCCGGGTGTCAATGTCCTCCGGCCGTTCCGGGTCGTATGGTAAACCGGGCACAGTGCGCAGCCAGTCGCGGCAGGTGCGGAAGATGTACATCCCCGCCCTGCGGTTCGCATCCCAGGCCAGGCGGTGGTGCAACTGCATCTTGCCCGCCATGCGCGCGTGGTCTCCGGGGGTAAAGTACACGCCCTCGCGCTCCATCTGCCCGGCCACGCTCTCACCGGTGGATGCGTCCCAAATGGCAGGGTCTGCCACACCGATGATGCGGGCGCCCGTGCGGCGCTCCTCCGCCTCGCGCTGAATGATGCCCTGGGCCACCTGCCGGGGGTGCATGCGCAGGCCTGCGTTCGGTTCGCCCGCGCTGCCGTACCACTCACGGTAGCGAAACACCTCGCCATCCGGGGCCGCAGCCCACCAGCCCACACTGAAAGGCCTGGCGTACCCCCAATCCAAGCTGCGGTAGCGCGGCCAGGCGGCGGGTATCTCAAACGGCTCAATCACATGCGATCCCAACCAGTCCCCGTAGTGACCGGGGTCGTCCACAAACTCGGTGAACACCTGGCCTTCAAAGGCATCCCATTGGCCCAGCAGCAGTGCCCGGCGCAGGGCCTGCGGCTTTTGTTCCAGCTCCACCAGGTAGTCGTCCGTAATGTGCGGATTCTCCGCCGCCAGGCTGGGGATGAACTGCCGCGTGCGCACCCGCTCACCCACCAGGCGGGATGCCACCCTGTGCCGCTGCATCACCATCGGCCCCGCGTCCACAAAGTAGGCGCGCACCCAGGCGTGCCCCACGCCACCGGGGTTGCCCGCGCACCGGGCCACAGGGGTCAGCCTCATACACGCCGGGGCCCGCAAGCGGGATTTTAGGTAGTCATACATCCCTTTGGTAAAGTGCGTCAGCTCGTCCACGTACAGCGCGTGCATTTCCGCGCCCTGGTACAGGTAGATATCCTTCTCGCGCTGGCAGTGGCGAAAGCACAGGCGCGATCCGTTGGGCAGGCGCAGGTCGTGGCTGGCGGCTGCGTAGCTGCCCAGTGCGCGGGGGATGCTGCGCCGAGCTTCGCTGATGAGCGTATCCTCCAGCTCCGGATAGGTTCTGCGGAAGAGGTACGCCTGAAAACCCGGCGTCTTCAGCCCCCGCAGCAGCGCATCCATCACGATGGCCCGGCTCTTGCCCCCGCCCGCCGCCCCACCGTAGAACACCTCGTGCGCCTGACTGGCGTGGAACAGCGCCTGCTTGGCCGTAGGCCGGTAATCCAGGCGAATCTCTAGCATGTGCCCGCCTCCCGCGGCGCTTCGCCCTTCCGGGCTTTTCCGTTCTTTCGCTTCGCCGGTGCGCCCGGGCCATAGCATAGGTGCACGGTCACGCCCTCCTCCTGCGTCTCGCGCGCCGCGGCCCCTGCCACGTCCATCAGCTCCTTGGCTGCGGCCAGCGCCGCGCGCGCGTCCGTCCCTGTCGCCTGGGCGCGCAGCGTGGCCAACGCCAAGGATGCTCCTTCCACCACCGCGATGGCGCGCTGCCGCTGCCGCACGGCCCGCTGCACGGCGGGCAATTCCGCCCATGCGCGACACTGAGCCACACCCAGGCCCAGGCTTTGACCTACGGCCCTTGCGTCCCCGCTCTCGGCCATCATACAAACAAAGGCCCACTGCGCGGCGCTCAGCTCCTCCGGCCCCTCGCCCCAATCCTCAGCTCGCGGAGTCTGCGGCGATGCCTCCTTCTCTTGGATGGAAGACGCCTGCGCTCCACTGCCCCGCCCGCCCGCTCTGGGCATACCCCGCCTCCTTCACGTAAAAAAGACCCCTGCGCCGTGCGGGGGCCTTTCTTCTTTGCCAAGTGTAGTATACTGCATTAGAAGCGATTTGTCAATTGTGAACATGCGTGCACTTCTGTGCGCCGCCTATACGGGCAAGCAAAGACATCGGCGCCTATCGTTGCATAACATACCGCGCCCGCGCGCCGAAGCCCTGCCTCCGCTCGGCATCCCTCGCGGTCATGTCAAGAAGAACAACATGACTCCACTCGTTTAACACTTTTTTCAAAGTTTTTTAAAAATATTTTTTGAATCAGGTCTTTGGGCCGCTATTTTAAGGACACGATTCGCTCAAGCACCATCTTGATTACATATTCTGGAGGCGTGTTAATTCCCGCCTCCCAGTTTTGGAGAGTGCGGCGCGGAACTCCTGTGTGCTGCGCCGCCTGCACTTGAGTAAGTCCGGCTTTTAACCGGGCTTCGCGGATAAGATTGGCCGTTATCTCATTCTTCATAGTCTTGTCTCTCCTTTTTTTCTCCTTTGCCCGTCAAGCCGATAGCACAGCCATTTTCAAAATTAACCCTTTACTTTCATTCTCTCCATTCTTTTATTTTTTTTGCCAAGATCACCACGGCAACCATATTGGCTACCGCCGCCGCAAAACTCGCTATTGCTGCAACCATTTCCATGCTTGACACGGGACACACATTTGATATAATGAGGGAGAGGGGGGCCTTTCGGCCTCCCCCCGTCATCTGGTTAGCTTGCTGATTATCCCGTCCAGGAGATTCACCAGCGCTGCCACCAGATTCAGGGCCGCCGCGATTATCATCAGCTTTAGGGCTGCTGTATCGCGGCGCTTCCTTTTGTGTCCCATGTGCTCACCTCCTTTCTATGGTCTTATTATAGCACTTATTCGGTGCTTTATCAACACTTTTTTCAAAGTTTTTCAAAAATGTTTTTGATACTAATTTTGATACTATTTACGGGGAAACAATGGGAATATGATAGTATCAATAGGAACTATGAGAAAGTCAAATGAGCCTAAAAATCTAGGAATACCAATAGTTTCTAGGTTTTTAAGGCCTTCCGTTGTTGTTGTGATATTTGTTCCGCAAACAATCAACATTCAGCCTGTTAAACAGCCAAAAAAGTGGCGATGCCCCGGTCAAAGCCCTCGGGGGCAGCATCTGCCACGTACGAAATGATGTCCTCTTCACGGTGATCTCCTCCCTGATATCATATTGAACGAAAGCGCTCGCACACACTTAGTACCCCAAGCTACTATAGCGCGCGCCGCCGTCGCGCGAGACACTCTTTTGGGATGGAAAACCGGAGAGAGTCCGCCTTCAGTTTAGTTTCATGCTGCAAAGCCTTTTTTCGCGCACATGCGAAAATGCTCGCGGGAGTGGCTAAACGGAGCTGAAAGTGATATAATGTGAGAATGGAAGAGAAGAGAACATGCCCGAAGTGCGGAGCGGCGAGCGGGCAGATGAAAAATGGAAAGAACCGCTCT
>JAITTS010000121.1 GCA_031286995.1 Oscillospiraceae bacterium | reverse complement strand
CGCGGGCCTGCCTGTGCTGCCGGATACCTATTTTTTGCGGGATGCGTGGGAACAAGACCCCGAGGCCACGCTGGATGCCATTGAGGCCGCGCTGCCCTACCCCATCTTCATCAAACCGGCCAACCTGGGCTCTTCCATCGGTATCGGCAAGGCGGCGGATCGCGCCGCTCTGCGCGAGGCGGTTGCGGTGGCCGCATCCTTTGACAGGCGCATCCTGGCGGAAAAGGGCCTGTCCAAGCCACAGGAGGTCAACTGCGCGGTGCTGGGCTTCGGGCAGGATGTGACGCCCTCTGTGTGCGAAATGCCCGTCTCCACCGCGGAACTGCTCAGCTTTCAGGATAAGTACCTGCGCGGGGCCAAGGGCGGCAAAGGCATGCAGGCCCTTGCGCGCAGGGTGCCCGCACCTATCAGCGCAGAGCAAACCCGCGAGGCGCAGCGCCTGGCCTGCGCGGCCTTTCAGGCGCTGGATTGCAAGGGTGTGGCCCGTGTGGATATGCTGCTGGATGAGGGCGGCGCGCTCTGCATCAACGAGATCAACACCATCCCGGGTTCCCTGGCCTTCTACCTTTGGGCCGAGGGAGGCATGCCCTACCCATCCCTGCTGGAGCGCCTGGTGGAGTACGCCTTTCGTGCCCATGCGCAGAAGCACCAAAGCGTATTCGCTTACGATTCCACCATTCTGCAGAGCTACAAACAGGGCAAGGCAGCGGCCAAGACAGCCAAGCGTTAGGAGGGGAAAACACATGCGGCCATACGATGATTACGAGCAAGAACCCTACGGGCAGGAGCCACCCTACGGCCCGGCGGATGAGCCGGAAGAGCAGGATGAGGGCTATGAGCCCTACGCGCCCTATGACGAAGGCCAGCCCTATCAGCGCTACGGCGATTACGGTGATCCCCCGCCCCGGCGCGCGCCGCGGCCCCGCCCCCGCCCGCCGGTCATATCCACCAACCCCACCATCAACCTCATCTGCACGCTGTGCGCGCTCTGCGGGCCGTTGGGTCTCTTTTTCTTTTTCGCGGATGAAAAGAGCCGGGCTGTGCGCCGCTTTGCGGTGCAATCCTCCGGGCTGTTCTGTACAGGGGCCTTCCTTTCCATGGCCATGCTGGTGCTGGGCCTGGCTGTGGGATGGATGCCCATCGTCGGCAGTTTTTTGGTAGGCCTGCTGTGGGTGCTGTGGGCCGCCCTGGCCGCCTTTTGCCTGTACCTGCGGGTACGGCTGATGCTGCACGCGTACCGTGGCGAGGGCTATGTGCTGCCCATCATCGGCGCGCGGTGCAGGCAGTTTGAGTGAGGGGTGATAATTTTTTCACAAATAGGCTTGCATTTACCGGGGACTTTCGGGATAATGGAGGACAGCACAGCAGCGCGTTAGCAATGCAAAGTGCTAAGGAGGCGTGGATGATGGAGAGAGTGTACAATTTTTCACCGGGGCCCTCAATGCTGCCCCTGCCGGTGCTGGAACAGGTGCACAAGGAGCTGCTCTGCTACGGGGATACGGGCACATCCGTGATGGAAATGAGTCACCGATCCAAGATGTATTTAGAAATCTTTGATGCTTCTGTGGCGGCCCTGCGCGCGCTGATGCACATACCGGATACCTACGAGGTGTTGATGCTGCAGGGGGGGGCCACCCAGCAATTTTCCGCCGTACCCCTCAACTTGTTGACCGCAAGCGGCAGCGCGGATTATGTGGATAGCGGCAACTTTGCCCACCTGGCGGCCAAAGAGGCGGAGCGCTACGGCGCGGTACGGGTGGTGGCATCCAGTCGCAACGAGCAGTATCGGTTCATTCCCGCGCTACACACCCAGGTGTTCGACCCCAAGGCCGATTATTTTCACATCACCACCAACAACACCATCTACGGCACGCGTTACGCCAAACTGCCGGATACCGGGGATGTGCCCTTGGTGGCGGATATGTCCTCCAACATCCTCTCAGAGGTGTACGATGTCGGCAAATTTGGCGTCATCTACGCCGGGGCGCAAAAAAATATCGGCCCGGCAGGCCTGTGCGTGGTGATCGTTCGCAAGGATCTGCTGGGCCGCGCCAACCAGTTGTGCCCCAGGCTGCTCAACTGGCAGGTACAGGCCGAGACGGGCAGCATGCATAACACCCCCAACACTTTCGCCATTTACGTGGCCAAGCTGGGGTTCGAGTGGCTGTTGAACCGGGGCGGTGTGGAGGCCATGGAGCAGGTCAACATCGAAAAGGCCAGCATCCTCTACAACTGCCTGGATCAGAGCAAGCTCTTCAAGGGTACCGCGCTGCCCAGCGACAGATCGCGCATGAACGTCACCTTCGTCACCGGAGACGAGGCCAAGGACGACGCTTTTATTAAGTTCGCCGCCAAGGCGGGGCTCATCAATCTAAAGGGTCACCGCTCTGTGGGCGGCATGCGCGCCAGCATCTACAACGCCATGCCCGTGGATGGCGTGCGCGCCCTGGCCGCCTGCATGAAGGATTTTGAAGCGCAGAACGCTTAACCGAGAAGGAGGGGTACCATGTACAGGCTGCAAACCCTCAACGAAATTTCTGATGCCATCTATCAAAGCCTGAATGCCTCCTTCTCCGTGCGCGGGGATGAACCCGCGCCGGATGGCATCCTGGTGCGTAGCGCGGATATGCACAGCCTGGCGCTGCCCCCCAGTGTGCTGGCCGTGGCCCGCGCCGGGGCTGGCGTCAACAACATTCCGCTGGATGCGTGTTCCGAGCAGGGCATTTGCGTGTTCAACACGCCCGGCGCCAATGCCAATGCGGTGTGCGAGCTGGCTGTGGCGGGCATGCTGCTGTGCAGCCGGGATATTGTCGGTGGCATCCAATGGGCCCAGGGGCTGAAGGGACAAGCGGATGTGCCCAAGCTGGTGGAAAAGGGCAAGAGCGCCTTTGTGGGGCCGGAGCTTCGGGGCAAGCGCCTGGGCATCATCGGCCTTGGGGCCATCGGCGTGCTGGTGGCCAATGCCGCCGTCGCCCTGGGCATGGATGTGGGGGGCTACGACCCCGCCATCTCCGTAGAGCACGCCTGGCGGCTCTCCCGTAGCGTGCACCGGGCCACAAATCTGGATGAGCTGCTGGCCACATCGGATTACGTGACGCTGCACCTGCCGCTCAACGACAAGACGCGGGGCATGATGGATGGCCAGAGCTTGGGGCGGATGAAGCGCGGGGCGCACCTGCTCAACTTTGCCCGGGCGGAGCTGGTGGATACCGTTGCCCTGCGCGAGGCGCTGGATACCGGCGTGCTGCGCGCCTACGTGACGGATTTTCCCACCGAAGCGCTGCTGGATGTCAAAGGGGTCATGCCCATCCCGCACTTGGGCGCATCCACGCCGGAATCCGAGGATAACTGCGCGGCGATGGCCGCTGCCCAGTTGCGCGATTACCTGGAGTGCGGCGTCATCCGCAACAGCGTCAACCTGCCGGATACAGAACTGGCTACCCTCACCAAGCCGCGCGTGGCGGTGGTGCATCGCAATGTGCCCAACATGCTCAGCGCCATTGCCGCGGCGGTGGGTGATCTGGCCATCAACATTTCGGATATGGTCAATAAATCCCGCGCCGCCATGGCCTATACCGTGCTGGATTTAGATCTGTCGGATGCCGTGCAGAGCCTGGCGGATACCATAGCGGCCATACCGGGGGTTATCCGGGTGCGCACATTGGCGCCAAAGGCGTAATCATCTGGTTCCTGCGGCATGAACCCATTAAACCCCTCCTGCGGCAGTGAGACCGCGGGAGGGGTTCTCTTGCGCGGACAGCCCTGCCCGCCGGCCATCCCTTCGTACGCACCAAGCCCGGCCTCGTGTGCAACGGCCGCCGGCCGCGCGGAGGTATCAGCGGCCACCGCCCGCCTGCCGGGGGATCAAGCCCTCGAAGGCCGTGCGGCCCGGGGCGGATGTTACGGAAATATCGCCCCCGTGTTCGGCCAGCACGCCGCGCACAATGTGCAGGCCCATGCCCTGTCCCTGGGGTTTGGTGGTGAAGCCGGGCTGAAACATCCGGTGGGCCACATCCTCGGGGATGGGCGGGCCGTTGTTCTCCACGCGGAAGCGAAAGGCCCGCTCATCCTCAAAGATGGCGATGGTCAGGGCCGGGGCATCCTGCCCGTGCAGGGCATCCATGGCGTTATCAATCAGGTTAGCCAGTATGCGGCACATCTCCCATCCGGGCACGGGCAAGCCCTTCCAAGGCGCGTGTACGGCCAGATCCACGGCAATGCCGCGCTTTTCGCAATCGCCCAGCTTGGCCTGCAGCAGGGCGTTGACTGCGGGGCTGTCGGTGCGCATGGCGCGGCTGACCCGGCGCATATCACCGTGCACGCGCTCTATATAATCCCGCGCTTCGGCGTGCTCGCCCATCTCCAGCAGGCTGTAGATCACCTGCATATGGTTTAAAAAATCGTGCCGCTGGGCGCGCATGGTGCGGTTTAAATCTTCCAGCTGGGCGTAGGTCTGTGCCATATCCTGCGCCTGCCTGCGCGCCCGCAGCGATCTGGCCGCTTCGCGGATATCCACCAGCGCGCCCGCGCACACCAGGGCGGCAAAGGCTGTCGCAATCGCCCGCAGCAGCGCAGCATCTATGTCGCCCCGGCCGCCGGTGGGCCACATGCACATCAAAAGCACCGCGGTCACAATCTGCACCGCGTTGATGATCACCGCGTAAGCGGCCAGTTTGCGCACGTTGCGCCCTGCGGCGGGCGGCCGCAGGCTGCGCTTTATTCGCCGGGCTTGCTGCATGGCGCGCCGCCCCCTTTCTGTAGCCGCCCGCGGGTGGCTACCCCATTGAAATGGCGGGCAACGTGTTCAGGGCGGCAATCGTGCGCGCGATCAGTTCATCCAGTTCCCATCCCAGCATATCCGCGCCGCGCTGAATCACCTCGCGCGAACAGCCCGCGGCAAAGCCGGGGGATTTGAACTTTTTTTTGACCGACTTTACCTCCAAGCCATCCATGCCCGTGGGCCGCATGAGAGCTACCGCGCCGATGAGCCCGGTCAGTTCGTCCGTAGCGTACAGTATCTTCTCCATCTCGTGCACCGGCTCAATATCCACGGTCAAGGCGTAGCCATGGCTGGCCACAGCGCGCACCAGCCGCTCATCCATGCCGCGCTGGCGCAGAATTTCCTGCGCTTTGATGCAGTGCTGGTCGGGGTAACGCTCAAAATCCAGATCGTGCAGCAGGCCTGCCATCGCCCAAAATTCGGCCTCGTCCCCATAACCAAGCTGCGCGGCGAAGTGGCGCATCACGCCTTCCATAATTTGCGCATGCTTCAGGTGAAAGGCATCCTGGTTATATTCGGTCAGTAGCGCCCAGGCCGCATCCCGGGTCGGCATCGCGCCCATGCTATACCCCCTACGCGACAAAATTTTCGGATGTTATGGGGGGATTATAGGCGTGAAGGGGAGGTTTGTCAAGGGAGGCGCAGGCAGGGGAGTGGACAAATGAACTGATTACAGAAAATTGACGAAGCTGAAGGGTACTGCGTCTTTCTCGTGCATATCGCGTCATCGCATTTTCTCTGAAAAAGAACGAATATGGTGAACGCGTTAGTGCAAGAAAAAAATGGATGGTGGGTTATGAAAAGCAAAGGGTAAGCATATCAGCTTAATAATGATGAACCCACCGAAAAAAGAGAGTGTCACTTCTCTTTCCGGCGGGTTTGCTTTTTCAGGCCGTCGTTCCAGCCTCCACTTTGCCCGTCGGTTTCGCCAAGCAGCTCCGCGCCAATCAGTCCCGCGCCAGCAACATCCCGAGGAGGCTTCTTGCCTTCCTCTCTTCTGTCCAGTTCCTTTCTTCCCTTCCTGTCCAACTTGTTTGGTAAACCTACAGGACAAGCCCTTCAAGCGAGGCCGCTAAGCATGCCCGCATCCATCCGATAGGCCGCATCGCATAAAATCTGCAAATCTTCCGGATTGTGCGTGGTCATCAAAATCGTTTTTCCTTCGGCTTTTTGCCGGAGGAGCAACGCGCGCATATCTCGTACGCCTTCTTCGTCCAAACCATTAAATGGTTCATCCAGCAGTAACAACGCGGGGTCTTCCATGAGTGCTTGGGCAATGCCTAAGCGCTGCACCATGCCGGTAGAATACCGGTTCACATGCTTGGGACAGTCCGGATCAAGACCCACCTGCGCCATGATCGAACGAAGGCGCTCTTGAGACGCGCGCCCCTTCAATTCAGCTAAATATTTGAGATTGCGATACCCCGAACAGGAAGGAATAAATCCCGGCCTGCCGATGATGAACCCGGTATCGGGCGCGAATTCCACTTCCTTGCCTACGCGTTTGCCGTTCACCCACACCTCCCCGCTTTCCGGGATCATCAAGCCGAGAACGCAGCGTAGCAGCACGGATTTTCCGGAACCATTGCGACCGGCAAGGCCCACTGCCGAGCCTCGGGGAACCGTTAAATCGACTGCGGACAACACCTGCTGGCGCCCAAAGCGCTTTGTCAACCCCTGTATCCGCACGGGAGTGGGCAAACCACATTGAATCAAAAGAAATCAAGCAAGCCGAAGGGAAGTTCGCCCCTCTCGTGGGAAGCACGCCAACGCGATTTTGCCGCGCCAAACTTGTTGTATGCTTCAA
>JAITTS010000066.1 GCA_031286995.1 Oscillospiraceae bacterium | reverse complement strand
CATGGTTCCCGCTCTTTTCCGAAGTCCTCCATGTCGGTGAAATCTTCGCCCTTGCACATAATCGCGCAAAGACCGACGACTAATATGTCCGAGAGTTTGTGGCGTAAATTCCCGTAACTACGGCGTGGATCGGTTAGTTGGTTTGTCGTTTCTATTAGCTCTTCTATTCTCATATTTCTATTTTACCATGTCTCTTTAAAAAAAGTAAATGCTGTGGCCGTGATCCCCTCTGCCGTAACACTTGAAAAATATTCGCAAAAGCAATATACTGTATACTACTTCTAATTCTTCCTGCGCAACAAAGGGGGCTCTTCTATGGAACCCGATAGAAGTTACTTGCCCATCCACAAAGAGTACCTGCTGCGTCCTCGCGTGCAAGCGCTGCTGGCCGAGGGCGCGCGTCACCCGCTCACCACGATAGTGGCAGGGCCTGGCTATGGCAAAACCCAATCCGTAGCGGCCTTTGCGCGAGATGTGAAGGCCCGGCTGATCTGGCTGCAAATCGACCGCATCCTCAATGTGCCCGCTCTGTTTTGGCGTGACCTGCGCCTGGCTGTAGCCCGAGAACTGCCCGCGCTGTCGCAAGCGCTTCTCAACTTTCCCTTTCCGCAAAGCCCCAGCGAATTGGATGCTTTTTTGCATCTCTTCAGCCGCCAGATATACCTGGGTTCGCGCGTGGTGGCTGTGGTGGATGGGTATGAGGCCTTACAGGATGCCGCCATTCGTCGCTTTTTTGAGGCGCTGATTGAGGCGGACTTGGAGCATTTTTCCCTCATTATCGTCAGCTCGCGCCAGCGCGACTTTTTCCTGGGCATGAACACGGATGAAAACCATGCCTTTCGCCTCTCCGCCGCCCAGTTTCGCTTCAACAGAAAAGAGACGCGCGCCCTCTTCGCCCACAACGGGCTGTCCCCTTCGCGCGTCACGCTGGATGCGGTGGAGAAACTGACCGATGGCTGGCCCCTGGCCATACGCCTGGTCATCCGCCAACTGCTGCAGCACCCCGAGCTGCGCATGGATCGCGACCCTATCGACATGGCGCACGCCATGGCCCTGCTGCGGCGCGAGTATTTCGACATTTACGAGGAGCCTATCCAGCGGCTGTTGATCAAGCTGGCCTTGCTGGAAGAATTTACGCCATCTGTGCTTTCCGCCCTCAGCCCGGTCGATATGCATCAAGTTTCCGACCTTCTCTCACAAAACCTCTTTATTACGCGCCAGGGCACCCATCCGCCCCGGTACATCATACAAGCCTCCTATCACCTGATGCTACTCCAGATGAAGTCTTGGCTGTCCGCCGAGGAGACGGACGCGGTGTACGCCGCCGCAGGCCCCTGCTTTCTGGCCGACGGCGAGGCCTTGCGCGCGGCGAATTGCTTTGCCCGTTGCGGTAAGTACGATGATCTGCTCCGCGCCATACGGCAGATACCCCCCTCCACCCTGGATCACGCCAGCATCACCTTTTTGCTCGACCAGCTGGATACTCTGCCCGCCGCCTTCATCGAAGCGCGCCCAGAGGCGAATTTAATCCGCGCCAACCTGTTCTTTTTTGATGACGACATATCCCGGGCCGAAGCGATGCTGCTGGATTTGATCCGCCTGCTGGAGACGCAGGAGGAGCGCGCCGAAGCCACCCGGCTGATAGGCGAGGCCTGTTTCACCCTGGCAGAACTCTACATCGCCCGCAGCGATCCCCTGTGCATCCATTACATGCGCCGCGCTTATAACTGCCTGCCGAACGGCAGCGATTACCGGGATGCGAACTTCTTCCCCGTGGCCAACGACAGCGTGTTTTTCACGCCCGCGGGCGTACCCGGTGGCTACGCCGCCATGGAGGATTTGGTGCTGGAGGCATCCGTGCTGGCCCGCCGGCTCTACCGCCGACAGGAGGTGAGCATCGGCTTCCTCGCCGTGGCGGAGGGCGCCATGCACACCTGGGCTTTTGACCGGGCACAGGAGATGGCCTATCGCGCCATACACAGCGCACAATTCGACGGCCAGCATGATGTGCTGTGTAACGCACTGTTCGTGCTGCTGCGCATAGCTGTGCTGCGGGGCAACGCCGAGCAAGCCGCCGAACACCTGGATGCGCTGACCGCCTACATACAAGACAACAACCTTACCGCCCTGTACAATCTGCGTGACTCTGTGCTGGCCTGGTATTATATGAAACTGAGGAATTTGACACGCGTACCCCTTTGGGTGCAGCAAGGGCTGGATTTGGCCGCCCGCCTGCGGGACGCCTCAGACCGCGACATGCTGATGTGCGGCGCTTACTACATGGAGCTGGGCAACTATCACCACGCCCTGGCTGTGCTGGATCAGACGGAGATCTATTGCACTGCGCGAGGCATGTACTTCATCACCCGGCTCTCCACGCGCATCATGTCCGCCATTTGCTATGCCCGCTCCGGGCGCGAGGATGAGGCGCTGCGCGCCTTTCACCAGGCTTACACGCTGGCGCGGCCCAACGGCTTGCTGTTGATTTTTGCCGAAATGGGCAGATACATGCGCTCTCTGGTGGATTTGGCGCTGGCCCGCTGCCCGCAGGATTTTGATGAGGCGTGGCTGCGCGGGGTGCGCGCCAAGGCATCCACCTATGCCAAACATCTATCCTCGATGAGCAAGGCCCTTTGCCGCGCCGAACCCCAAACGCGAGAGGAAGGCCTTCTCTCCCACCGCCAGCGCGAGGTGCTTGATTACCTGGTCAAGGGCTTTACCCAGGCGCAGATCAGCGAGGCCATGCACATCTCCATCAACAGCGTCAAAAAGCACATTCTCTCCATCTACAATAAGCTGGGCGCCGTCAACCGCGCGGAGGCCATTTACATCGCCACCACGCAGAAGCTCATCAATTAGATGCGGGCATCCCGCCCCCAGGCCATCAGCTCGTCACGGTAAGGCAAGCCGGGTTCTTTGGCCGGGTTGCCTGTCGCGTCTCCCTCGGCTGCGGCGCAGCGGAGCGCCCGCAAAAACACGAACGTTTTTACAATTTTTCTCTCTATTCGTCAGCATTTTTAGAAAACTGCATTGCTTTCCATCCCTTCATCCTGTATAATGCACCTATCTACCGAACGATTGAGAAAGAGGTGCGTTGTTCATGAAGAAAGTATTGACCCTGTTGCTGTCCCTGGCCCTGTGTATCGGCCTGGCCGCCGCCGCCCAGGCGGATTTCGCCCCGGTGCCCAAAGATGAGATCAAGGTCGGCGTCATCTACATCGGCGATGTCAGCGACAAGGGTTACACATACGCCCACCACCAGGGTACTCTGTACATGCAACAGCAGCTTGGCCTGCGCGATGACCAGATCATCATCAAGACCAATATCAGCGAGGATGCCTCCTGCGAGGCCGCCATCCGCGAGTGCATTGAGCAGGGCGCAAACATCATTTTTGGTACCAGCTTCGGCTTTATGGATTATATGGAGGAGTTGGCCGCAGAATATCCGAACGTCATCTTTTCCCATTGTTCTGGCTACAAGAGCAATGACACCAACTTTAACAATTACTTTGGCCGCATCTACCAGGCCCGCTTCCTCACCGGCCTGGCCGCGGGGCTCAAGACCAAGACCAACAAAATAGGCTACGTGGCGGCCTTTAAGCTGCCCGAGGTAGACGGCGGGCTGGATGCCTATGCCCTGGGCATCAAAACCGTGAACCCGGATGCGCAGATACTGGTGAAGTACACCAACACTTGGTATGATCCCACGCTGGAGCGTCAGGCCGCCGAAGCCCTGCTGGATGCGGGCTGCGATGTGATCGGCCAGCACCAGGATACCGCCATGCCGCAGATCGCCGCGCAGGATCGGGGCGTTTGGTCCACCGGCTACAACGCGGATATGACCGAGGATGCCCCCAAGGCGCACCTGACCGCCCCCATCTGGCACTGGGGTGTGTACGTTACGGCAGCTGTGCAGCAGGTGATCGACGGCACGTGGAAGCCCGAAAATTCCTTCATGGGCATGGCCGAGGGCCTGGTGGATATCTCTCCCCTATCCGAAAACGCTGCGCCCGGCACGGC
Organism: Oscillospiraceae bacterium; assembly: GCA_031286995.1. Classification (GTDB taxonomy): domain Bacteria; phylum Bacillota; class Clostridia; order Christensenellales; family Aristaeellaceae; genus JAITTS01. Next base: position 3,879 of record JAITTS010000066.1, on the reverse strand, counting down.
AGAGGTTGTGACGGAATACCGCGCCAAAATTCTCGCTGGCGAATTTGATGTGTTCGAGGGTGAAATTAAGGATAACGAGGGCAACGTGGTGGTGCCCGCCGGCACGAAGCTGGATGTGGCGGCCATCACCTCCATCGCCTGGCTACTGGACAATGTGACGGTGGATTAACTGGACAAGCCACCGGTTTCTTGGTAAAATGGGTGTACCCTGGGCCGCCCCGCGGGGCGGCCTTTCTTTCTTTAGCAAAGGAGACAGCTATGCGCGACGCGCCCCGCATACCAGATATGCAAGCCCAAAACCCGGCCATTGAGCTGCGAGGGCTGACCAAGACCTTCGGCCCCGTGGTGGCGAACGACCGCATCAATCTGGCCGTGCGCCAAGGCGAAATACTGGCCCTGCTGGGCGAGAACGGATCGGGCAAGACAACGCTGATGAACATGCTCTCGGGTATTTATCGGCCCGACAGCGGTGAAATATTTGTGCAGGGCCGGCCCGTGGATATCCGTGCGCCCGGGGATGCCATTGCCTTGGGCATCGGCATGATCCACCAGCACTTCAAGCTGGTGGATGTGCTCACCGCCATGGAGAACATTGTGCTGGGCACGCGTGATGACCATCAGGCTACCCGCAGAGCGCTGGAACAGCGCATCCGCGAGATCAGCCGCCGCTTTGGGCTGGATGTGACGCCGGAGAAAAAAATCTACAACATGGCCGTGGGTGAAAAGCAGACCGTGGAGATCTTAAAGGTGCTCTACCGCGGCGCGCGCATCCTGATACTGGATGAGCCCACCGCCGTGCTCACCCCCCAGGAGGCGGACAGGCTGTTCGACATTCTGCGCCACATGAAAGCCGACGGCTGCGCGGTGATCATCATCACGCACAAACTGGGCGAGGTGATGGCCATTGCCGATCGCATCACCATCCTGCGCAAGGGCGCATCCGTGGCCACGGTGGAAAAGGCCGCCACAACCGTGCGCGAGTTGACTGAACTGATGGTGGGGCGTCCCTTGGATTTGGCCATACACCGTCCCCCTGTGGATGACCCCAAGCGCCTGTTAGATGTGTTCAGCCTGACCGTGCTGAACGCCGAGCGCGTGCCCGCCCTGCGGGATGTCACCTTTTCCCTGCGCGGCGGCGAGGTGCTGGGCGTGGCCGGTGTAGCCGGCAGCGGCCAGCGGGAGCTGTGCGAAACCATCGCCGGGCTGATGGATAAGGAGGAGGGCGCCATCCTCTTTCACGGCAAAAATATCGAAGGCAAGACCCCCCGGCAGATCATTGAGATGGGCATCTCCATGTCCTTCATCCCGGAGGATCGGTTGGGCATGGGCCTGGTGGGCGCCATGGGCATTGTGGATAACCTGCTGCTCAAGGATTATCAAAAGGGCCGGGGCCCCTTTGTGCGCCGCGCCCCGGCCCGCGCGCGCGCCAAAGAGATGATAGCCCGCCTGGGCATCGTCACCCCGGATACCCGTACCCCCGTGCGCCGCCTATCCGGCGGCAACGTGCAAAAGGTGCTGCTGGGGCGCGAGATCGCATCCGGGCCGGAGCTGCTGATCACCGCGTACCCTGTGCGGGGGCTGGATATTCACTCATCCTACACCATCTATGATCTGATCAACGAACAAAAGCGCAAGGGCGTGGGCGTACTCTTTATCGGTGAGGATTTGGATGTGCTTTTGGAGCTATGCGACCGCATTCTGGTGCTCTGCGGGGGCGAGGTGACGGGTATCGTACGCCCGCAGGAGACCACCAAGGCGCAGTTGGGCCTGATGATGACCGGTAGCCTGCGGCAGGAAACGGGGGTGGGCGCGTGATAGGCAAGCCCTTTGCCCCTGTGCGGGCCGAACGGCGCACGGATGTGCCCCTGACCACCCAGATCCTGGCGCGGGGGCTGGCCATCGCGCTGGCCTTGCTGACAGGCGGCCTGTTCATCCTGATGCTGGGACACAGCCCCCAGGCCGTCTACGCCAGCATGCTGACCGGCGCGCTGGGCAGCGCCACCGCCCGTGTGGAGATGTTTAAGCTGGCCATCCCCCTGCTCATCACGGCCCTGGGCATCACGCTGGCCTTTCGTATGCGGTTCTGGAACATCGGGGCCGAAGGGCAGATCTGCCTGGGCGCCATTGCCGCCGCCTACTTCGCACTCTACCAGCCCCACTGGCCCGCCTGGCTGCTCTTTCCGGCCATGTTTGCGGCGGCGGCGCTCGCCGGCGGGCTGTGGGGTGCCATCCCCGCCTGGTTTAAGGCGCGCTTTGGTACCAACGAGACCCTCTTTACCCTGATGATGAACTACATCGCCCTGTACACAATTCAATTTCTGCGCGAAGGGCCCTGGAAGAATCCGCAGGATATGGGCTTCCCCAAGATCGCCCGCTTTGCCAAAGAGGCACAGCTGCCCCGCGTGCTGGGCCTGCACGCGGGCTGGATCGCCGCGCTGGTTCTGCTGGCGCTGGTGTACGTGTACTTGCGCTACAGCAAGCAGGGCTACGAGATCAGCGTGGTGGGCGAAAACGAAAACACCGCCCGCTACGCGGGCATGAACGTGCGCCGCATCATCCTGCGCACCATGTTTCTATCCGGCGCGGTGTGCGGCGTGGCAGGCATGCTGCAGGCCACCGGCGCAGACAGAACCTTGACGGATACCGTGGCCGGCGGCGTGGGTTTCAGCGCCATCACCGTGGCTTGGCTGTCGCATCTGCATCCCCTGGTGATGTTGCCTGTATCCCTGCTCTTTGCCGTACTGGAGAAGGGCAGCGGGTTTATCGAATCCGTCTTTGGCATCTCGGCGGCAGCGGCGGATGTGTTGCAGGGCATTCTGCTCTTCTTTGTGTTGGGCTGCGAGTTCTTCATATCCTTCCGCCTGATCGTTGCCAGAAAGGAGGCGCGCCATGGATAACGCCGCCGACTATATTGTCAGCTTTATATACGCCGCCGTGCTGGCGGGCACGCCACTGCTGTTTGGCACCCTGGGTGAGATACTGACCGAAAGGGCAGGCAATCTGAACCTGGGCGTAGAGGGCATGATGTACATGGGCGCTATCCTGGGTTTTTGGGCGGGCTACGTCACGGGCAGCGCCGCACTGGCCCTCGCGGCCGCCTTTGCCGCAGGCGCGCTGGGCGCGCTCATCTACGCCTTTTTGACCGTGACACTCAAGGCCAACCAAAACGTGGCGGGCCTGACGCTGACCATCTTCGGCGCAGGCTTTGCCAACTTTACCGGCAATGCGCTGATCATGGGCTCCCCCACGCGCACGGCTGTGCTGGCCGGCAGCGTCATCCGCGCCTTTCAACCCCTGCGCGTGCCCCTGCTGGCGGATATCCCTGTGCTGGGCAGGCTGCTCTTTGCGCACAACATCTTCATCTACTTGGGGGTGGCGGCCGCTCTGGCCATGGGCCTGTACCTGGGCCACACCCGCGCCGGGCTCAACCTGCGCGCCGTGGGCGAAAACCCCGCCGCGGCCGATGCCGCAGGCGTCAGCGTAGCCCGCTACAAGTACGCGCACATCGTGGTGGGCGGCGGCCTGTGCGGCCTGGGCGGGGCCTATGTATCCCTGGTGACCTGCGGCGGCAGCTGGACGTATAACTGCGTCAACGGCCTGGGCTGGATCGCGGTGGCCCTGGTCATCTTCGCCTCGTGGAGCCCCTACCGCGCGGTGTACGGATCGCTGATCTTTGGCGCACTCAGCGTACTACGCCTCTACATCCCCGGCACCCTGGTGCGCATCCCCATCGCCCTTTTCGCCATGGTGCCCTTTTTGGCTACCATCGGTGTGCTCATCGCCACATCCATCCGCATGTCCAAAGAGCACAGCCAGCCCAAGGGCTGTGGGGTCAACTATTTCAGAGAAGATAGGTGACCGAATCATCATCACAAAGGA
>JAITTS010000191.1 GCA_031286995.1 Oscillospiraceae bacterium | reverse complement strand
CGCCATCCTTGCCGCGCAGGCGCACGCCCACGGCGCGGCCATCGCGCACCAGCATATCCAGCGCATCGGTCAGCTCGCGGAACTGGGTGCGCGTGTGGTTCACCAAGTGGTCGTGCATGCCGCCGAGCACCTGGCCCGCGCACTCTGTGCCCAGGTGCCGCACCGGGCAGGGCACCAAACGGATGTTATAGCGCGTGGCCTGGTAGGCAATATCATCCACCTTTTGGTTATCCAGCCCGTGTACCTCTGTGGATGCGCCGAAACGCAGGTAGATTTCGTCGGCCCGGCGGATGAGCGCCTGCGCTTCCGCGCGGCCCAGGTAGTCGGCCACGTGGCCGCCCACCTCATCCGAGAGGGATAGCTTGCCATCCGAAAACGCCCCGGCCCCCGCCCAGCCGTGCACAATGGCGCAGGGCACGCAGTGCGCGCAGTGACCCGTGGCGCGGGCCGGGCAGAATCGATTGACGATGGCGCGGCCCGTATCCACCATCAGCACGCGGGCCTGGGGCTGCAATGCCGTCAGTTCCAGCGCGGTAAAGATGCCTGCGGGGCCCGCGCCGATGATGATGGCGTCAAAGGTTTCGGGGGTGGACATAGCGACAAGCGCCTCCTTGTTTTGTGCGCCGGTTGTACGATACGCGTGCGCAGGGGGCCGCGCCTGCTGCACGCATCTCCGCCAGGGATGCGGGGCGGCGGCCCGCCCCGATACACTGTAGCATGCGGCGGGGCCAGCGTCAAGCCCGTGCGGCGGGAGAACCGGCCCCGGCAACGATTTCTTCCCCATCGTTGCGGGGACGCGGCGCACGTGTTACAATATAAATAATCATACAGACGCGCCAAAAAACGAAGGATGAGGAGAATGGCTTTGACCGAAGCATCCCCACAGACGCCCGCGGGTTTCGCGGGCTTGGATATCAGCCAAGAGGTACTGCGCGCCGTGGCACGCATGGGCTTTACCCAGATGACCCCGGTGCAGGCCGCCTGCATCCCGCGCATGATGCAGGGCGAGGATATCATCGGCATCGCGCCCACAGGCACGGGCAAGACCTGCGCCTTTGGCATCCCCATGCTCGAATACGTCAGCCTGACGGATGGCCGCGTGCAAGAGCTGGTGCTCTGCCCCACGCGGGAGCTGGCGCAGCAGATAGCCGACGAACTGACACAGTTGGCCCGCTTCATCCCCGAGGCCCGGATATCCGTGATCTACGGCGGGCAGAACATGAACAAACAGATAGCGAACCTACGGCGCAAACCCCAAATTGTGGTGGCTACGCCGGGCCGCCTGCTCGACCACATGCAGCGGGGCAACATCCGCCTGGATGCCGTGCACACCATGGTGCTCGACGAGGCCGACGAGATGCTGAAGATGGGTTTTGTGAAGGATGTGTGCAAGATCATCGAATCCACGCCCACCGGGCGGCAACTGGTGATGTTCAGCGCCACCACCAACCCGGATGTGATGACCATCGCCTGGAAGTATCAGCAGAGCCCGGCGGAGATCGTCATTGAGGCCACGGCCGAAACCCGGCCCAACATCACCCAGTACGTCATTGATTCTACCCGGGCGGATAAGTACGAGCACCTGCTCTACCTGCTGGATAGCGACCAGTACAAGCGGGTGATGATCTTTTGCAACACCAAGGATATGACGGCCAGGCTGTGCGCCCGGCTGCAAAAAGCCGGGTACAGCGCCGATTGCCTGCATGGCGATCTGCGCCAGAGCGGCCGCGACAAGGTGATGCAGGATTTTCGCAAGGGCCGCTTCGAGATACTGGTCTCCACGGATGTGGCGGCCCGCGGCATCGACGTGGACGACGTGGAGGCCGTGATGAACTTTGACCTGCCGGATAAAAACGAGTACTACCTGCACCGCATCGGCCGCACGGGCCGGGCCAAGCGCGCGGGGATCAGTTTCTCCTTTGTCAGCTACGCCGAGACCGTGCGGCTCGACGAGGTGCTCAAGTACGCCGGGGCCCAGCCCGTCGGCCTGGCGTTCGACAGCTTTGGCACCTTGCGCCGCAAGGCGGATGACGCGCCCTTCTTCGCGCACGTCTGATCCGCCGCCGGCGCGCGCACAGATTCCGCAAAAAAAGGGAGGGAACGCCCCATGGCCGACGAAACCATCGCCGCCATCCGCAAGGATGAACGGTTTGAAAGCTGGCTGCTGGTGCGCGCGGCCGAGCAGCGCACCGCATCCAACGGCAAACAGTATCTGGATATGACCCTGGGCGACCGCACCGGCAACATCAACGCCAAAATGTGGGATGGTACCGTGCCCCCGCCGCCGCCCGGCAGCGTTGTGCGCGTGCGCGGCACGGGCAACGAGTTTCAGGGCCGCATGCAGCTGCGGGTGGAAAAGCTTACCCCCGCCGCGCCCGGGGATGATGTGGATATGGCCGCCCTGGTGCCCTGCGCCCCCGGCGACCCGGCGCAGATGATGGCCGGCCTGCGCGAAACCGTGGCCGCCATGGCCGACCGCGATCTGGCGGCCCTGACCGGCGCGCTGCTGGATGCGGCGGGCGAGCCGCTGCTCACCTACCCCGCGGCCAAAACCATGCACCACGCCCAGCGCAGCGGGCTGCTCTACCACATCACCACCATGCTCAAAGCCGCCCGCGCGCTGTGCGGGGTCTATCCCTACCTGAACGCGGATCTGCTGTACGCCGGGGTGATCGTGCACGATCTGGCCAAGTTGAAAGAGCTGGATGCGGATGCGCTGGGCGGCGTGCGCGATTACACCACCGATGGCAAACTGCTGGGACACCTGGTGCGCGGCGTGGTGGATATAGAGCAGGCGGCCCGTGCCTGCGGCGCCGCGCCGCAGACCGCGCTGCTGCTGCAGCACATGGTGCTATCGCACCACGGCAAGGCGGAGTTTGGCAGCCCCGTGCCGCCCCGCTTTCCGGAGGCGGAGGTGCTGCACACCCTGGATACGCTGGATGCCCGGCTGGACGAGATGACCGATGCCCTGCAGCGCACGCTGGAGGGCGGCTTCTCTGAAAAGGTGTGGGGGTTGGAGAACCGGCAGCTCTACCGCATCCCGGGGGCGGATGCGGATGGGGACGCCGCCCAGAAAACGCAGGAGGGGGAACCGGCATGAAGAGGCGCATTGGGCTTTTGACCAGCGGGGGGGATTGCCCCGGCCTGAACGCCGCCATACGGGGCGTGGCCCGGGCGGCCTACGAGATGTTTGAGACGGAGATTGTGGGCATTGCCGATGGCTACCGCGGCCTGATACAGGGCGATTACCGGGTGGTGGAGCGGCACGAGTTTTCCGGCATCCTCACGCTGGGGGGCACCATACTGGGCACCAGCCGCCAACCCTTTTCGCAGATGCGCGTGGTGGGCGAGGATAACCTGGATAAAGTGGCCGCCATGAAAGAGAACTACCGCAAGATGGGGCTGGATTGCCTGGTGACCCTGGGCGGCAACGGCACGCACAAGACCGCCAACCTGCTCTGCGGGGAAGGGCTGAACGTTATCGGCCTGCCCAAGACCATTGATAACGACATCTACGGCACGGATGTCACCTTCGGCTTCCACACCGCGGTGGATATCGCCACCGAGGTGATAGACCGCCTGCACACCACCGCCGCCAGCCACGGCCGCTGCATGGTGATTGAGATGATGGGCAACAAGGCGGGCTGGCTGACCCTGTACGCGGGCCTGGCCGGCGGCGCGGATGTGATTTTGCTGCCCGAAATACCCTACGACATGGAGGCTGTGGTCGCCAAGGTGGCCGAGCGCGCCCAAAACAAGAAGCATTTCTCCATCATCGCCGTGGCCGAGGGCGCCCTGTGCAAGGTAGAGGCGGCCATGAAGAAGAAGGATCGCCTGCGCTACCGAGAGGATCAGCACTTTGTGACCGTATCCCAGCGCATCGCTGCCGACCTGCAGGCGGCCCTGGGCGTGGAGACGCGGGTGGTGATACCCGGCCACGTGCAGCGTGGCGGCGCGCCTTCGGCCTACGACAGGGTGCTGGCCACGCGCTTTGGCGTGCACGCGGCCGAGCTGATACGCGATGAGTGCTACGGCGCCAGCGTGGCCATGCTGGGCGACACGGTGGGCCACAACCCCCTGGGCGAGGTGGCGGGCAAGACCAAACTGGTGCCCACCGCGCACCAGTTGGTGGGCGTGGCCCGCGCCATGGGCATCAGCTTTGGGGATTGAGGGATGAGGCGATGGGTTCAAGGCCCATAAAACTTATCTAATATGTTTTGCGCGGCTGTGCCTGCCGCTTCTTTGCCCCCCCCTTGCAGCAGCGCGTCGTGATACGCTTTTGCTGCGGTATACAAAGCCTGTATTTCCGGGGCATCGCAGAAATTTTTCGCCAGCCCGCGCAGCTCGCCAAGGGTTTTCTCTCGCCCAGCCAAATCCTGCTTGAACGTGAGGTTAAGCAGGCCGTAAACGTATTGAACCTGTATCTCGAGGGCATCATCGAATCGTTCCGCTAGCTCGCGCAGCTCGCCAAGGGTTTCTTCACACCCGGTCAAATCCTGCTCGAACGTGTGGTAAACCAGGCCGTTGGCGTATGCTGTCTGTATCTCGAGGTTGCCGGGGTACCGTTCCGCCAGTCCGCGCAACTCGCCAAGGGTTTTCTCTCGCCCGGCCAAATCCTGCTTGGTCGTGAGGCTAAACAGGCCTTTAGCGTATTGAACCTGTATCTCGGCGGCATCCGGGAACCGTTCCGCCAGCACGCGCAGCTCGCCAAGGGTTTTCTCTCGTCCGGCCAAATCCTGCTTGTTCGTGAGGTTAAACAGGCCTTTGGCGTATGCAGTCTGTATCTCGGGGGCCTCGGGGAACCGTTCCGCCAGCACGCGCAGTTCGCCAAGGGTTTTCTCACACCCGCCCAAATCCTGCTCGACCGTGAGGTTAAACAGGCCGTTGGCGTATGCAGTCTGTATCTCGAGGTTGTCGGGGAACCGTTCCGCCAGCACGCGCAGCTCGCCAAGGGTTTTCTCTCGCCCGCCCAAATCCTGCGCGCACGTGAGGTTAACCAGGCCGCTGGCGTATTGAACCTGTATCTCGGCGACATTCGGGAACGCTTCCGCCAGCACGCGCAGCTCGCCAAGGGTTTTCTCTCGCCCACCCAAATCCTGCTCCACCGTGAGGTTAAACAGGCCGTTGGCGTATGCAGTCTGTATCTCGGGGGCCCCGGGGAACCGTTCCGCCAGCACGCGCAGCTCGCCAAGGGTTTTCTCTCGCCCGACCAAATCCTGCGCGCACGTGAGGTTAACCAGGCCTTTGGCGTATTCAGTCTGTATCTCGGGATTGTCGGGGAACCGTTCCGCCAGCCCACGCAACTCGCCAAGGGTTTTCTCTTGCCCGGCCAAATCCTGCGCGAACGTGAGTTTAACCAGACCTTCGGCGTATTCAGTCTGTATCTCGAGGTTGCCGGGGAACCGTTCCGCCAGCTCACGCAACTCGCCAAGGGTTTTCTCTCGACCGACCAAATCCTGTTTGTTCGTGAGGTTAAACAGGCCTTTGGCGTATGCAGTCTGTATCTCGAGGTTGCCGGGGAACCGTTCCGCCAGCACGCGCAGCTCGCCAAGGGTTTTCTCACACCCGACCAAATCCTGCTCCAACGTGAGATTAACCAGGCCGCAACCGTATGCATGCTGTATTTCGGCGGCATCCGGGAACCGTTCCGCCAGTCCGCGCAACTCGCCAAGGGTTTTCTCTCGACCGGCCAAATCCTGCTCGATCGTGAGGTTAACCAGGCCTTTGGCATATATAAGCTGTATCTCGTCGGCATTGGGGAACCGTTCCGCCAGCCTGCGCAGCTCGTCAAGGGTTTTCTCTCTCCCGGCCAAATCCTGCCTGGTCGTGAGGTTGAACAAGCCTTGGGCGTATTGAGTCTGTATCTCGAAGTTGCCATGAAACCATTCCGCCAGCCCGCGCAGTTCACCAAGGGTTTTCTCTTCCCCGGCCAAATCCTGCTCGGCCGTGAGGTTGACCAACATCATGGCGTAGGGCAGAATCTGCGAAGGCTCCGGCGGACGCGAAAAGAGCGGATGCCGCAGCACACCGCCTGTTTTTACTGCCAGTTCTTGCGGAAAATCCATAGCCAGACGAGATAGAAAAAATGCATAACGCCATGCATTTCGGCTCCACGCGCTCCGCGCAAAGGCCTTCCGCCGCTCATCATCCCACTGTTTGGTTGTGTATGCGTATACAAAGTATTCCCCCGGAATATTCGGCGTAAGGGGTAAAATTTTTTCCCTCTCCCCCAGGTTCTCCGTCAGGCTCAGCAGCGTTGCAAGCGAAACACCGGTATCCCGAAAGGCAACCCGCATTGCGTTTTCTTCTGCTGCGCTGTCGCCGGCGGCCTCCCGCAGTTCCTTCCCGCTTATCTCACCGCTGGCCGTGGCCAGACACCACAGCTCGGCGTAGCAGTTTACGAGCGCTTTGGGGCTTCCGGGAAAGACGCTCTCGGCGTATGCACGCAGGTGCTTTATTTCCCGCTTATACACGTGAGACAGCAGTTCATCTCGTTTCCATGCGCGGATATCCTTCCCCTGCATCCAGGCCTCGGCTATAAAGATCAGGTACAGCGGACGCTCGCCATCCGGGTCAATGCCCGCGTGCGCCGCCAAAATATCGTTCTCCCCGCCTTCATCTAGGGCACGGGGGGTTTCGGGCAGGTTATCCGAGAACAGCGTGCCTGCGCGCAATGCGTCATTCATGCCGCGCAAAATGCCGCGCTTGGTCTCCCCATCCGGCGGGGGCAGCGCGTAGCAAGGCCCCGGCGCTTCGCTTTTGTAACAGAACAACAGGCGCTTTTCGGGCAGCCACATCGGTGGGCGCGGCCCCAGCGGCCCCAGCGGCCCTGCACTGTACCCCTCTCGCTCTAACAGCAGCAGGCGAATTTTGCGGAAGCCGGTGGTCTTGGCACACAGCAGCGTCTGCAGAAAGGCATCCACCTCTTCAACCGCCTGGGAGGCGTAATCCACCACCAACAACAGTGGCTTGGGGTAACGAAAATCGTGCTGCCACGGGCTGTTCAGCGTGGCGCGATCCAAAAATACCGCCTTCCAGCCTTGTTGCTCATACGTTTCGCACAATTGCAGGGCCAGGCGGCTTTTGCCGGATCCGCCCGGCGCCACGATGCTCCACCACAGCACCGGGCGCTCGTCAGCCAAAAATCCCTTTAATGCCCGCAATTCCTCTGTTCGCCCGGCAAAGGGGATCTTGCCGGATCGAAAATCAAACAGGTTATCTCTTGCGGGTGGCGGCAGGCGCATGTTGTCTATCGCTTCCGCGAAGGATCCGTGGTAGCGCACGGTATCTTCTACCCCTCGTATGGCGCGCAGCAAGATATCCGCCCGATCCCGCAACGCGCGGCGCAACCGCAGCCCCTGCGACTGCCCGGATGAGAGGAAAACCTCCTCATCCGCTTCCACCAGCTCCATCAAGCGCCGCACCATGGTCTCGGCGCGTCTCTTCTGCCCGTCGCTTTGGGCATGTGTCTCGCGGTGCGCATAGGCAAGCAGCGCGGCCATGCGGTTAAAATGCTTTTCATCATCATCCGCCGCGCCGCTGCGGAGAAAAGTGAGCACGCGTTCAAACAGGGCGGGTCCCTGCTTCTTATCCAGCAGCGCCCGCGCGTCTATGCGATCCCCGGGCGGCGTCTGCTCATCCCGCCAGCGCGCGTCATCGCGCCAGGTTTTAAGGATAGTCCGCTGCTTACACTTCCGCTTGGCAAACTTCCGTAAGGCGGGTAGCCCTTCTTTTAATATACCTTTCACCAAATCATTCAGAAGGCCGAGTGTCAGAGGTTGCGGATCGCTCACACCATCGCCCGCTTTCTCGTGTATCTTTACCCAATATTACCATGGATTCACGGCCCCGCGCAACCGCGTCTTTGCCGCCGTTTGGGTCTTGCGCGCCCCGCGCACCGGCGCGCCCCGGCGTTGACAGCCCGGCCATGGTGTGCCATAATACTATCCGTGGCTGTGCGCCCGTAGCTCAGCAGGATAGAGCGGCCGCCTCCTAAGCGGCAGGCCGTGGGTTCGAATCCCGCCGGGCGCGCCATCGCTCATCAAATCCGAACCCTGCACCGATTAGCGAAGGCTTCGGATTTGTTGTTATAGCTTGAAAAATCAGGCTTGCAAGTGCACTTGTCAACATGACACCTGGCTCCAATCACTGTAAGGAGGCGCGAAATGAAGAGATTACAAGCTTTGATTCAAAAGTATATCTTTTCCGAAGAGCTTTCACTTGATGCGAGAATGATAAATATGGTCTTATGTGTGGGCATGGCGGCCGCTTTGGTTGCAAGCATTTCCCGCATTATCGTGTGGTCGGGCATCGTCTTGGTCACAGTGATGATCTCCATCACGCTTTCGGTGGCCGTGATGATATATGTGATCAACCGCTTCCGATTTTATTATATAGCAACTTGGGTTTTCCTGATATTTTTATGCGATATACTGTTACCTGTTGCTCTTTTTGCGCTCAGCGGCTCTGACGGTGGTATGACCGCTTATTTTGTGTTGAGCATTGTCGCAATCTTTTTTCTTACGAAGAAGAAAAGCCGGGTCATACTTCTCGTAACACACATTAGTTGGGTGATTGCCTGCTACGCCGTGGCTTATCGTTTTCCTTCTCTCGTTTCGAGACAGAGTGAACTCTATCGAACCTTTGACAATGTTCAGGCTTTCCTTGTGTCCGGCTTCTTCATAGGCTTTGTGGTGCTTTTTCAGAACCGGATTTACAACATCGAAAAGATAAAGGCAACCAAATCAAACGAAAAACTCGTAAAGCAGGACATACTGCTCCGCTCTGTAAACAATGCCGCGACGATATTGCTTGAATCCGATATGGATTCTTTGGAAGAATCTCTTTCAAAAGGTATGGCGGGCATTGCCGAGCACATAACGATAGACCGTATGAATATTTGGAAAAACGGCATGATCGAAAGCGACCTCCGGTATATCCGGGTATATGAATGGGTGAAGAATAGTACGTTCCATGACAGCAGACTGACAGACTTTTCATATCGCGGTACTTTCCCGAATTGGCTTGATACGCTCTCCACGGGCGGAAGCATCAACGGAGCGCTGAACACGCTGCCACTTACTGAGCAGACATTTCTTAAAGGTTACGGAGTAAAGTCTATTTTGGTGATTCCGGTGTTTCTCCAAGGCAGTTTTTGGGGGTTTGTCAGCTTTGACGATTTAACGTTTGAGCACTTTTTCCCTGCTGAGGAGGAAAATATGCTGCGTTCGGCGAGTTTGCTTATGGTAAACGCATTTGTACGCAACGAAATGACGCAGGGGCTTGTTCAGGCGCGGGAGGAAGCGATTTCCAGCGCAAGCGCAAAGAGCAATTTCCTCGCAAATATGAGCCACGAAATCCGAACGCCTATGAACGCCATAATCGG